>CAKVCR010000043.1 GCA_934725835.1 uncultured Odoribacter sp. | reverse complement strand
AAGTTAGCTTTAGAGAAGATCGAAAATGGTAGAGTTTATACCATTGAAGAAGCTGCTCAACTGGTGAAGGAGATTACTTTTACCAAGTTTGATGCGTCAGTTGACATAGACGTTCGTCTGGGTGTTGACCCGCGTAAAGCTAATCAGATGGTGCGCGGCGTTGTAACATTGCCCCATGGAACCGGTAAAGAAATCAGAGTGTTAGTTCTTTGTACTCCTGATAAGGTGGAAGAGGCTAAGGCTGCCGGAGCCGACTATGTTGGTTTGGACGAGTATATCGAGAAGTTGAAATCAGGTTGGACTGACATCGACATTATCATTACTATGCCTGCCATCATGGGTAAAATTGGTGCTTTAGGACGAATCCTAGGTCCGCGCGGATTGATGCCGAACCCGAAGAGCGGTACTGTTACCATGGAAATTGGTAAGGCTGTTCAGGAGGTTAAGCAGGGAAAAATTGACTTTAAAGTTGACAAATTTGGTATCGTACACACTTCTATCGGTAAGGTAAATTTTGATGCTGAGAAGATTAAGGATAACGCTCGTGAGTTCATGGCTACTATCCAAAAATTGAAGCCTTCTTCAGCAAAAGGTACTTATGTGAAGAGTGTATTCCTGTCAAGTACAATGAGTCCCGGTATTAAATTAGACCTTAAGTCATTACTTGATTAATTATTAACCTTTAAAGGACCTTTGTAGAATGAAAAGGGAAGAAAAACAAGTAATCATAGACAATTTAACCGAGCAGATTAAAGCATACAAGCATCTTTATATCAGTGATATTTCTGGTTTGGATGCTGCTGCAACACAAGAACTACGCAAAGCTTGTTTCAAAGCCGGTATTAAGCTGGTACAGGTGAAGAACACTCTGTTGAAAGTGGCTTTGGATGGCTTGGAGGCTGACTATTCTGAAGTTTATTGCTCTCTGGCTGGTTCAAGTGCAGTTATGCTTTCTGAAACAGGTAATGCTCCTGCGAAATTGATTAAAGAGTTCCGTAAGAGCCATGATAAACCTGTGTTAAAGGCTGCTTTCGTGGAAGAATGTGCCTATGTGGGTGAAAGCCAGTTGGATACTCTTGTTAGCATTAAATCTAAAGAGGAATTGCTGGGAGATATCGTACTGTTGCTGCAGTCACCGATGCAGAAACTTATCTCTGCCCTGGAGTCAGGGAAGAACACTATCGGAGGAGTGCTTAAAACTTTGGAAGATAGAGCGTAATTTATATCATTATTATTATTTGAATAAAAACATTTTAAATACTTATCAAAATGGCAGATTTGAACAAACTTGCAGAAGAATTAGTTAACCTGACTGTAAAGGACGTAAAAGAGTTAGCTGACATCTTAAAAGAACAATACGGAATTGAACCTGCAGCAGCAGCTGCTGTTGTTGCTGCTCCGGCAGCTGGCGGCGAAGGTGCTGGAGCTGCAGAGCAGACTGAGTTTGATGTTATCCTGAAATCAGGTGGCGCTTCTAAGTTGGCTGTTGTTAAATTGGTGAAAGAGTTGACCGGTCTGGGTCTGAAAGAGGCTAAAGAATTAGTTGACAAAGCACCGGCTCCTTTGAAAGAAAAAGTTTCTAAAGAAGAAGCTGCACAATTGAAAGCTCAATTGGAAGAAGCAGGAGCTGAAGTTGAACTTAAATAAGTTATAAGCCCCTTTGGGTTAAAGGTTTAGAGTCATCTTTTTGACTCTAAACCATTTTGTTGTTATTATTGTTTAGGTTCCAAAAAATTTATAGATGTCTTCAAATACTTCAAATAAAAGAATTAGCTTTGCCTCCACGAAAAATCAGCTGCAATATCCTGATTTTCTTGAAGTGCAATTAAAGTCTTTCAAGGACTTTTTTCAATTGGGCACGACTCCTGAAAACAGAAAGAACGAAGGCTTGTATACCGTTTTCAAGGAAAACTTCCCAATCACCGACACCCGAAACAATTTCGTTTTGGAATTTTTGGACTATTTTATTGATCCTCCCCGTTATACTATCACTGAATGTTTGGAGCAGGGTTTGACTTATGGCGCACCTTTAAAGGCTAAGCTGAAGTTGTATTGTACTGACCCTGAGCACGAGGATTTTGATACTGTGATTGAAGACGTGTATCTGGGGAATGTCCCTTACATGACACCGAAAGGCACATTCGTGATTAATGGAGCTGAGCGTGTGATTGTTTCTCAGTTGCACAGGTCTCCTGGTGTTTTCTTTGGTCAAAGCGTTCATGCTAACGGTACAAAACTTTATTCTGCAAGAATTATCCCGTTCAAGGGGTCTTGGATTGAGTTTGCGACTGACATCAATAATGTCATGTATGCTTATATTGACCGTAAGAAGAAATTGCCTGTTACTACGCTTTTGCGTGCTATCGGTTTTGAAACAGATAAGGATATTTTACAGATTTTCGATTTGGCAGACGAGGTTAATGTCTCTAAATCGGGATTTAAAAAAGTCGTTGGCCGTAGATTGGCTGCACGTGTTTTGAAGACATGGATAGAGGATTTCGTTGACGAGGATACCGGTGAGGTGGTTTCTATTGAACGTAACGAAATTATCGTTGATCGTGAAACTGTGCTTGAAAATGAGCATATCGATGCCATTGTTGATTCGGGCACTAAAACGATTTTATTACATAAGGAAAAGCAAAATCTGGCAGATTATGCCATCATTTATAATACACTGCAAAAAGACCCGTGTAACTCGGAGAAAGAGGCAGTGATGCACATTTATAGGCAATTGCGTAGTTCGGAACCGCCTGACGAAGCTACTGCCCGTGATGTTATTGATAAGTTGTTCTTCTCGGATAAACGTTATGATTTAGGAGATGTCGGTCGTTACAAGCTGAACAAGAAGTTGGGTCTGACAACCGATCCTTCTATTCGTGTTTTGACGAAGGAGGATATGATCGAGATTATTAAGTATCTGATTAAGCTTTTGAATGCTCGTACGGATGTTGATGATATCGACCATTTGAGTAACCGTCGTGTTAGAACTGTCGGTGAACAATTATATAATCAGTTTGGTGTTGGTTTGGCTCGTATGGCACGTACCATTCGTGAAAGGATGAACGTTAGAGACAACGAGGTGTTTACTCCGGTTGATTTGATTAATTCAAAGATTTTGTCTTCGGTAATCAATTCTTTCTTCGGTACCAATGCTTTGTCGCAGTTCATGGATCAGACTAACCCGTTGGCTGAAATTACACATAAACGCCGTATGTCTGCGTTAGGACCCGGCGGTTTGTCTAGAGATCGGGCTGGTTTCGAGGTTCGAGACGTACACTATACTCACTATGGGCGTCTGTGTCCTATTGAAACTCCTGAAGGTCCGAATATCGGTTTGATTTCATCTCTCTGTGTGTATGCTAAAATCAACGATTTAGGTTTTATTGAAACTCCTTATCGTAAGGTAAATAGCGGAGTGGTGGATTTGTCTCCTGAGGGCGTAAAATATTTGTCAGCTGAGGAAGAAGAGGGGTTGGTTATTGCTCAGGCTAATGCTCAGATTGACGATGAAGGTCACTTTATTAACAAACGTGCCAAAGCACGTATGGATGGTGATTTCCCTGTAGAGGAAGTTGAAAATCTTGACTTGATGGACGTTGCTCCGAATCAGATTGCCTCTATTGCTGCTTCTTTGATTCCGTTCCTGGAGCATGACGATGCTAACCGTGCTTTGATGGGATCAAACATGATGCGTCAGGCCGTTCCAATTATTAAACCGCAGGCGCCGATTGTTGGTACTGGTTTGGAAGCCAACTTAATTAAAGATTCTCGTACTCAGATTGTCGCTGAGGGTCCCGGTGTTGTTGATTTTGTTGATGGACGCCGTATTGTTATTAAATATGACCAAACAGAGGAGGAGCGTTTTGTAAGCTTCGATGGAGATACAAAGGAGTATATTTTGCCTAAGTATAAGAGAACCAACCAAAGTACTACGATGACCTTACGTCCTATTGTACGTAAAGGTGAAAGAGTGGAGGAAGGTCAGATTTTGACTGAGGGCTATTCGTCTGAAGGTGGAGAGTTGGCATTGGGTCGTAACCTTAAGGTGGCATATATGCCGTGGAAGGGGTATAATTATGAGGATGCTATTGTAATTTCAGAGAATATTGTAAGAAATGATGTCTTCACTTCTGTTCACGTAGATGAATATTCATTGGAGGTGCGTGAGACGAAACGTGGTTTGGAGGAGTTGACTGCCGATATACCTAACGTTAGTGAAGACGCTACTAAGGATTTGGATGAGAATGGTATTATCCGCATTGGTGCGCGCATCAAGCCTGGTGATATCATGATTGGTAAGATTACTCCTAAAGGTGAATCTGACCCGAGTCCGGAAGAAAAATTGTTGCGTGCAATTTTCGGTGATAAAGCCGGTGATGTCAAAGATGCTTCTCTGAAGGCTTCTCCATCGTTGAGCGGTGTGATTATTGACAAGAAGTTGTTTCAACGTATGCTTGGTGACCGTAAGACAAAAGCTGCCGGTAAGGCTGTTTTGGCAGAGATTGACGAGCAATTTGAGCGTAAAGTTGGTGATTTGACTGATTTGTTAATTGATAAGTTGTTTGAATTGACAAACGGCAAGACGTCTCAGGGCGTGAAGAATTATCTGAGCGAGGATATTATTCCGAAGGGAGTTAAGTTTACGTTGAAGACTTTGCAAAGTCTGAATTATTTGGAAATTAATCCTAATAAGTGGACTACAGATAAGCAGAAAAATGATATGATTCGTGACTTGCTTCATAACTTTGTAATTAAGTACAAAGAGATTGAAGGTCAAATGAAGCGTAAAAAATACAATGCTACTGTCGGAGATGAGTTGCCATCAGGTATTATCAAAATGGCTAAGGTTTATGTTGCCAAGAAGCGTAAATTACAGATTGGTGATAAGATGGCCGGACGTCACGGTAACAAAGGTATTGTATCACGTGTCGTGAGAGTTGAGGATATGCCTTTCTTGGCAGACGGAACTCCTGTTGATATTTGTTTGAATCCGTTGGGTGTGCCTTCCCGTATGAACTTGGGACAGATTTTTGAAGCTGTGTTAGGTTGGGCTGGAAAAGAGTTGGGAATGAAGTTCGCTACTCCGATTTTTGATGGTGCAAGTTTGGATGATATCAATGAATATACAGATAAGGCAGGTGTGCCTCGTTATGGTACAACTTATTTGTATGACGGTGGTACCGGAGAGCGTTTTGACCAGCCTGCAACAGTAGGTGTGACCTATTTCTTGAAGTTAGGCCACATGGTTGATGATAAAATGCATGCTCGTTCTATCGGACCGTACTCATTGATTACGCAGCAACCATTGGGCGGTAAAGCTCAGTTTGGTGGTCAGCGTTTCGGTGAGATGGAGGTTTGGGCATTGGAGGCATTCGGTGCTGCGCATATTCTTCAGGAAATCTTGACTGTTAAGTCGGATGACGTGATGGGACGTACAAAAACTTACGAGCATATCGTGAAAGGTGAGCCTATGCCAACGCCGGGATTACCGGAGTCATTCAACGTATTGTTGCATGAATTGCGTGGTCTGGGATTGAGTGTCAACCTGATATAATGGAAAATTAACAAAGACTATGGCTTTTAGAAAAGATAATAATACCAATAAGCCCAAGAGCTTTACAAAAATTGCGATTGGTTTGGCGTCACCTGAGGAAATTCTGGAACATTCCAGTGGTCAGGTGCTGAAACCCGAGACAATCAATTACCGCACCTATAAACCGGAACGTGATGGTTTGTTTTGCGAACGTATTTTCGGTCCGGTGAAAGACTATGAGTGTCATTGTGGTAAGTACAAGAGAATCCGTTATAAAGGAATTGTTTGTGACCGTTGCGGTGTAGAAGTTACAGAAAAGAAAGTACGCCGTGAGCGTATGGGGCACATACAGTTGGTGGTTCCCGTGGCACATATTTGGTATTTTAAGTCTCTTCCCAATAAGATTGGTTATCTGTTGGGATTACCTTCCAAGAAATTGGATGCCGTTATTTACTATGAGCGTTATATTGTGGTGCAGCCAGGTGTAATGGAAAGTAAGGGTATTGCGGAGATGGATTTGCTGACAGAGGAGGAGTATTTGGAGATAGTAGATACTTTGCCTGCAGAAAATCAGCATTTGGATGACGAAGATCCGAATAAATTTATCGCTAAGATGGGTGCTGAAGCAATTCAGATGTTGTTGGAACGTCTGAATTTGGATGACTTGTCTTATGAATTGCGTCATAAAGCTAATACAGAAACATCTCAACAGCGTAAAAATGAGGCATTGAAGCGTTTGCAGGTTGTTGAGGCATTCCGTGAAAGCAAGGAGACGAACAAACCGGAATGGATGATTGTGAAGGTATTGGCTGTTATTCCTCCAGAGTTGCGTCCTTTGGTCCCATTGGATGGAGGGCGTTTCGCAACTTCGGATTTGAATGATTTGTACCGTCGAGTTATTATCCGTAATAACAGATTGAAGCGTTTGATTGAAATTAAGGCTCCGGACGTTATTTTGCGTAATGAGAAACGTATGCTGCAGGAGGCTGTTGATTCTTTGTTTGACAATTCTCGTAAATCAAATGCTGTAAAGATTGAAAACAATCGCCCGTTGAAATCTTTGTCCGACAGTTTGAAAGGTAAGCAAGGTCGTTTCCGTCAGAACTTGTTGGGTAAACGTGTTGACTATTCTGCTCGTTCTGTTATTGTGGTGGGACCGGATTTGAAAATGCATGAGTGCGGTTTGCCGAAGGATATGGCTGCAGAGTTGTATATGCCTTTCATTATCCGTAAGTTGATTGAGCGAGGAATTGTTAAGACGGTTAAGAGCGCCAAGAAGATTGTTGATCGTCGAGATCCGGTTGTTTGGGATATTCTTGAAAATGTGTTGAAAGGTCACCCGGTTTTGTTGAACCGTGCTCCGACTCTTCACCGTTTGGGTATCCAAGCTTTCCAGCCGAAGTTGATTGAGGGTAAAGCAATTCGTTTGCACCCGCTTGCTTGTACTGGATTTAACGCTGACTTCGATGGTGACCAGATGGCTGTTCACTTGCCGTTGGGTAATGAGGCTATTTTGGAAGCACAAATTTTGATGCTTTGTGCTCACAATATTCTTAATCCTGCCAACGGTGCTCCTATCACTGTCCCTTCACAGGATATGGTGCTCGGCTTGTATTATATTACCAAACCGCGTAAGGGGGCAAAAGGTGAAGGTCTGAAGTTCTATTCTCCTCAAGAAGTGATTATTGCATTGAATGAGAAAGCTGTTGATTTGCATGCAACAGTTCAGGTGAAAATTCAGGATGTAGATGATGAGGGTAAAGAGTACACCCACATGATTGAAACCACTGTTGGACGTATTATATTGAACCAATATACTCCTAAGACTTTTCCGTATATTAATACTTTAATTACTAAAAAGTCTTTGCGCAATATTATCAGTGATGTATTCAAACGTTGTGGAGTAGATGTTACCGCTAAATTCTTGGATGATATTAAGGACTTGGGCTATCGCATGGCATTCGAAGGAGGTTTGTCGTTTAACTTGGCAGACGTTATCGTTCCTGCTGAAAAGAGCGATTTACTTCAAGAAGGATATAACCAAGTTGAAGAAGTGATGGCTAACTATAATATGGGTCTTATCACAAATAACGAGCGTTATAACCAAATTATTGATATCTGGACTCATGTGAATGCTAAATTGACTAATACGTTGATGAAGCAATTGGCTGAAGATGATCAAGGCTTTAACTCTATTTATATGATGCTTGACTCAGGAGCTCGTGGTTCTCGTGAACAGATTCGTCAGTTGGGTGGTATGCGTGGTTTGATGGCTAAGCCTCAGAAATCAGGCGCTACTGGCGGTCAGATTATTGAGAATCCAATTTTGGCAAACTTTAAGGAGGGATTGTCTGTGTTGGAGTACTTTATTTCAACTCACGGTGCTCGTAAAGGTTTGGCCGATACCGCCTTGAAAACAGCTGATGCCGGTTATTTGACACGTCGTCTTGTAGATGTGGCTAATGATATTACGATTACTGAGGAAGATTGTGGTACTTTGCGAGGTGTTACAATTGCAGCTATTAAGAATAATGAAGAAATTGTAGCTTCTTTGTATGAACGAATTTTAGGACGTGTCTCTGTACATGATATTTACCATCCGCATACGAACGAATTGTTGGTTAAAGCGGGAGAGGAGATAACAGAAGAAATTGCTGAAAAAATTGATAAGTCTCCGATTGAACGTGTTGAAGTACGTTCCGTATTGACTTGTGAAGCGAAGAAGGGTGTTTGTGCTAAATGTTATGGACGTAACTTGGCTACTGGTAAGATTGTTCAAATGGGTGAGGCTGTCGGTACAATTGCTGCGCAGTCTATTGGAGAGCCGGGAACACAGCTTACATTGCGTACATTCCATGTGGGAGGTACTGCAGGTAACATCTCTACTGAAAACTCTTTGAAGTCTAAGTACGATGGCTATGTTGAGTTTGAAGAATTGCGTTCTGTTGAATACACTCAAGATAACGGACAGAAGTGTGATGTTGTGGTAGGACGTTTGACAGAGTTGCGTATTGTTGATAAGAATACCAATATAATTTTGATTACTCACACGATCCCTTATGGTGCTAAGTTGTTTGTGAAAGATGGTCAGGAAGTTCAGAAGAATGATTTACTTTGCGAATGGGACCCATTCAACGCTTTGATTATTACTGAATTTGGAGGTCGTATCGGTTCTGAAAACTTGATTGAAGGAGAGACTTATAAAGAGGAGTCTGATGAAACAACTGGTTTCCGTGAAAAAGTAATTACTGAGTTCCGTGACAAGACGAAAGCTCCTGCTTTGACTATTTTGGATGCAAATGGTGATGTTGTGAAGAGTTACAACTTGCCGGTAGGTGCTCATATTGTAGTAAAAGAAGGAGATCAGGTAATTGCAGGTAGTACCATTGTCAAGATACCGAGAGCTGTAGGTAAGGCTGGTGATATCACGGGAGGTTTGCCTCGTGTAACCGAGTTATTCGAAGCTCGTAATCCATCGAATCCGGCAGTCGTTTCAGAAATTGATGGTGAGGTTACTTATGGTAAGATTAAGCGAGGAAATCGCGAAATTGTGGTAACTTCTAAGGCTGGTGAAGTGAAGAAGTATTTGGTTTCATTGTCGAAACAGATATTAGTGCAAGAGAATGATTATGTTCGTGCAGGTACGCCTCTGTCTGATGGAGCTATTACTCCGACTGATATTTTGAATATTCAAGGACCGATTGCAGTTCAAGAATATATTGTGAATGAAGTTCAGGATGTTTATCGTATGCAGGGTGTGAAGATTAATGACAAGCATTTTGAAATTATTGTTCATCAGATGATGCGTAAGGTGTTGATTCAAGATTCAGGAGATACTCGCTTCTTGGAAAATCAGGTTGTAGATAAGACAGAGTTCATGGAAGAAAACGATGAAATGTTTGGCAAGAAAGTTGTTTTGGAGCCTGGTGATTCAGATAGAGTAAAAGCAGGTCAGATTATTTCTGCTCGTATGCTCCGTGATATTAATTCACAATTGAAACGTCGTGATTTGAAGACGGTAGAGGCTCGAGATGCAGTCCCTGCAACTTCGGCTCAGGTACTTCAAGGTATTACTCGTGCTGCATTACAGACTTCTAGCTTTATTTCTGCTGCTTCTTTCCAGGAGACAACAAAAGTTCTGAATGAAGCTGCCATTTATGGTAAGGTAGACCCATTGGAAGGTTTGAAGGAGAATGTTATTTGTGGACATTTGATTCCCGTTGGGACAGGAATGAAAGAATTGAGAGGTCTAGTTGTTGGTTCTAAGGAGGAAATGGAGAAAATTCAGAAAAACGATTAAACTAATTGAGTATCTGATATATTTTAAGCGAGATTCGATAGAGTCTCGCTTATTTTTTTGACTGCCTGTGTGTTGTATAGGTGCAAGTTTCTAACGAGCCTTTGTCGTATAAGTCGGCAAGCTATAGAGATAAAGGAGTCTATGGTGATTTGAAATCTGAAAGAAGTCTGTAATAAACATTGATTCTGCGAATAGAAACTTGATATAAGGCTAATTTGTATGGGTAAAATTATATGCAAAAAGAGCTAGAGATGATAACATGACTTACGACCTTGATTTGGACGGCTTCTTCGGTACAGTGAGCCCTAGCAAACTCTTGGAGATTTCCCAAGACAAGAATCAGGAACCTTTATGAGAGGTTGATAAATATGAAAATAGGAGATAAATGGATTGGAATTTACCTCCTACTCAATTATATTTTTGATGCTTTTATTTTCTACTCGTAGCGTCTCCTAAAATTTTATCGAAGAACTGATTATAGTTGTCAATATATTCTTCAGGCGTTGTATATTCAGTTGTTGGTTTCCCGTTTTTGTTAGCATACTTTTTCAATTCCGGATCAATATCCTGACTATTGAATATAATACCATCAGAATAATCAAATGCTAATTTGTTAATATTTGTATGACTGGGTTCTTTTACTATACTAACGTCTTTAGCTTTTATATTTTCGCTAAGCAATTTTTTTGAGAAGTCTTTATGTAAGTTACCTTTAAACTGATCGTTATATGTTGAGTATACGACTTTTGAATTGGCAAACATAGGATCTTCACTATATTCCTTTTTTAAATACAACGGAACTAGTGACGTAATCCACCCTTGACAATAAATTAAATCAGGAGCCCATCTTAATTTTTTTACAGTCTCAAATACTCCTCTTGCAAAAAAGATTGCACGTTCATCATTGTCTTCAAAGAAGTTCCCATTTTCATCAGAAACAATATGTTTACGTTGAAAATAGTCTTCATTATCTATAAAGTATACCTGCATCCTTGCGGCTTGTATAGAAGCAACTTTGATAATTAGAGGATGGTCAGTATCGTTAATTATAAGATTCATACCAGACAAACGAATTACTTCGTGAAGTTGATTCCGCCTCTCATTAATGCATCCGTATCTTGGCATGAATGTTCTGATTTCCTTGCCCTTATCCTGTATTCCCTGTGGTAGATAGCGACCGATGTGCGCCATCTCTGATTCGGGTAGGTAAGGCATAATCTCTTGAGATATAAAAAGAATTTTTTTCTTAGCCATAACTACATTTCCCAATAACATTACAAAGGTAGTCATTTTTGTCCGAAATTCAAAAGAGAGCTGAAAATTAAAATATTCCATCAAATAAAATGTTATTTTTGCTCACGTGTTTTTATATACTTTAGAAAAGTGGAACCTTAAAATCTTAGGAGGCTGATAGTAATGGCAAAACATAATGAATTTGGCAGGAGAGGAGAGGAGCAAGCTGCCCTTTTTTTGATAGAACATGGTTATACTATTCTAGAACGTAATTGGCGTTTTAAACATCTGGAAATTGATATCATATGTAGTATTGATGGTTTGCTGGTTATTGTTGAAGTAAAGACGAGACATGTTGATGATGAAAGTCCTGAGGAATTGTTGAACAGTAAAAAACGAAAGAATTTGCTGAGTGCAGCTGACGCTTACGTGAAAATTAAAAAATTAAATATGGAGCTACGCTTTGATTTGATCCTAATTTTGGGAGAGAACATGAAAATTAACCACATACAAGAAGCGATTAATATACTAGATTAGTTCAGAGGTATTGCTGAACCTTATAATGTGTGTGCCTTTTGCATTTTCCGATAAACTATTATCTATATTCTTTCTATGGAATACAAATAATTATCTATTTTTGCATCCGTATAATAAAGTGTTGTAGATGGATAATTCATTGTTAGAAAAACTAGAAACTTTTTATATCCGATTCAATGAAATCGGACAATTGATAACTGATCCTGAGGTAATTCAGGATATGAAACGCTATGTGCGCCTGACGAAGGAATATAAAGATTTGGAGGAAATTGTTGCAGCTGCTGATAAATATAAAGTAGCTCTGCGCACATTGGAGGAATCGAGAGAGATTCTTGAAACGGAAGATGACAAGGAATTGCGTGAAATGGCAGAGATGGAGATAAATGAGTTATCAGACAAGCTACCGCAAATGGAGCAGGATATAAAAATGTTACTTATACCAGCAGATCCAGAAGATAGCAAAAATGCGATTTTGGAAATTCGTGGAGGAACGGGAGGAGACGAAGCTTGCTTGTTTGCAGGGGATTTATTTCGTATGTATGCTAAGTTTTGTGAGAAAAAAGGTTGGCGATTGGATATATCTAGTTTTAATGAAGGAACTGCAGGTGGATATAAAGAGATTGTTGCCAGTGTCTCTGGCAGTGGTGTATATGGTATATTGAAATATGAATCAGGAGTGCATCGAGTGCAACGAGTACCAGAAACTGAAACCCAAGGACGAGTGCACACATCTGCTGCAACTGTTGCGGTATTGCCGGAAGCAGAAGAATTTGATGTGCAAATCAATGAGGGCGAAATTAAATGGGATACTTTTAGATCTGGTGGCGCCGGTGGACAGAATGTAAATAAAGTGGAGTCTGGAGTTCGATTGCGTTATATATGGAAAAATCCCAATACGGGTGTTTCCGAGGAAATTCTGATAGAATGTACAGAAACGAGAGACCAGCCTAAGAATAAAGAGAGAGCTTTGGCTCGTTTGCGTTCCTTTATTTATGATAAGGAACATCAGAAGTATCTAGATGACATTTCGGCTAAGCGTAAAACAATGGTCAGTACTGGTGACCGTTCTGCAAAAATTCGTACTTATAATTATCCGCAGGGACGCATTACAGATCATAGAATAGGTTTGACACTTTATAATCTTCAAGCTGTATTGGATGGTGATTTGGATGAAGTGATAGAGAAATTGCAGATAGAAGAAAATACAGAACGCTTAAAAGCAAGTGGCTTATAATATAATAATCAGTAATACTCGAAGTTATGATAGATTACAATCAATTATTTGAGCAAATTAAAAGAAAAAAATCCTTTTTGTGTGTCGGTTTAGATTCGGATATTGCCAAAATACCTCAACACTTACTGACTGCAGAAGATCCTGTTTTTGAATTTAATAAAGCTATTATTGATGCGACTGCGAAGGTTGCTATTGCCTATAAGCCGAATATCGCTTTTTATGAAAGTCGAGGTTTAGCAGGGTGGCAGTCTTTGGAAAAGACTGTAAAATACATAAAGGCAAACTATCCAGAAATTTTTACGATAGCAGATGCGAAACGTGGTGATATTGGTAATACATCTCAGATGTATGCTAAGGCCTTTCTGGAAACGTTGGATTTTGATTCTATTACTGTAGCTCCATATATGGGAGAAGATTCTGTGACTCCCTTTTTGCAATATTCTGGGAAGTGGGTGATTTTATTAGCATTGACATCTAATAAAGGTGCTTTTGATTTCCAGTTCTTTGAAAGTTCAGGCGAAAAACTTTACGAAAAGGTTTTGAAAAAATCTCAAGATTGGGGAGATAAGCATAATATGATGTATGTTGTTGGTGCGACAAAGGCAGAAATGTTAGGAGGTATTCGTCAGATTGTACCGGATCATTTCTTGCTTGTCCCTGGAGTAGGAGCTCAAGGAGGAAGTTTGGAGGAAGTTGCAAAATTTGGAATGAATTCTCATTGTGGGTTGATTGTTAATTCTTCTC
>CAKVCR010000042.1 GCA_934725835.1 uncultured Odoribacter sp. | reverse complement strand
GTAAGCGAGCGGTTCTGTACCAATGTCCTGTCACGCTCGGTTTCGGCTTCCTGTTTTTCCGTACCCAATGCCTTGGTCAGTTCCTCCACCTTGTTTTTTACGGCATTGGGGAAGGCTTTTCTGATGCGCTCGTTCTCGGCTTCCTGCTTCTGCTTGGCGATGATGTTGTCCGTGCGCTCCAAATGCTTCTTGCCTGTAATCTCCTTTGAGATGCCCCTTCCCATTTCCAGACACTCGGCTAACAGCGTCTGCATATCGCTCATGTCTTTCTCGTCCAACTTGCAGGATTTTCCGGTGTCGTGGTTCATCCAGTCCCAGACGATATGGGCGTGCAGGTTGGGCTTCCATGTGGCGGTGTCTCCGGGTACACCGTAATGCCCCTCGTCACGGTGAATGAATATCTGCAATGCCGTGATACCCCAACATTGCTTGCACACCTCTCAGAAATGTTGCAGCTGTTTCATCGTGGTATCTTCCTTGATTACGGCAACTCCCTCTTTGATTGGGGTGCTGCCACGGACAATGGTCACCTTGTCTGTCTTTTTGTTTACACGTTCCCGGTCTTTGGTCTGCATCGCCCGTCCTGTCTTCTCCTTGACCATTGCGGCTATCTGATTGTAATAGTCAGCCAATGAGGTATCGCCAATTTCAGGTGCTACCCATACCTCGTTTCTCGCCATAAGGTCTGTGCCTATGTAAAGCTTTTCCTTTCGTATATTGGCGAGATATTCCGCTGACCGTCTGTTATGCGGTCCGCTGCTTCTGACGAGGCAGGGCTTTATATTGATTGATGTCTTTTGTGCCATAAGCTTGCTTGTCTTTTGAGTTTCACAATGGGTTATTAGGGCAGATGTAATCGGTAATTTTGTATCGTCAAAAATCGGAAAAGTAAAATCGACACATTAAAGTCGAGACAAAATGTTAATAGTATCAACTATATATTAGAGAATAACCATTACCAATTTTTGCTTCCATATTATGAATTCCCGGCAAATGTGTTTGAATATGATATGCCTATCACCTTGTTGAAAGGTGATGAGGGCATTACACAAAATCCGGTGACATTGACATTGCGTTTGGTTGAGACATCAGAACTGGGAATAGCTTATGCTAATCGCTCTGTGATTCGTTTGTTGATAGCAAATATGTTGAAAAAGCCAGAAGGTGATGGATTTTATGGTGATATGACGACTTTTAGAAGGTTATTTGGGGAGTACTCTAGAAAAAAGCATTTGATGATAATAGAACTTATAGGACATGATTTTTGGGATGGGAATTACGGGTATTATGGGGGTGCTAATGGACTTTTCATAACCAAGCCATCAAAAGAAACCACAGAAGACTGGCTCAGCGGCGTGGATGATTTCGGCACATTCGTCAAAAGCAAAGATGCAACTTGGAATGTGAAAGGTGTCAATGGCATTCAGATTTGTATATTTTTACTCAATATTGCACCGATATTGTATAATCCCGGGAAACCAGGTCGGATACTATTGTCTTTTTTATGATTATTTTGTAACTTTGCATGCTTAAAAGCATAAGTCGTGGCGACGGCTGACAAACAAATAATTTAAAATGAATTAAAGATGAGCTTTACTGAGTTAAGTGAACAAGAGATTATCCGTAGAAATTCATTGAAGGAATTGGATAAACTCGGAATAGAAGCCTATCCGGCAGCAGAGTTTAAAGTGGATGCCCATGCGGCGGAAATTAAAGAACAAGTCAACGAAGAGGCAGAGCCCCGTCAGGTGGTGATTGCCGGACGTATGATGACACGCCGGATTATGGGTAAAGCTTCATTCTTTGAATTGCAGGACGCAACAGGACGTATTCAGGTGTATGTGAGTCGCGACGATATTTCGAACGACGAGGCTTCTACAGCATATAATATAGTGTTCAAGAAGTTGATGGATATCGGAGATATCGTGGGTGTCAAGGGATTTGTGTTCCGTACACAGACCGGAGAGATTTCCGTGCATGCCAAAGAATTGGTGATGCTTTCTAAATCATTGCGTCCGCTGCCGATTGTCAAGGAGAAAGACGGTAAGGTATTCGATGCTTTTACTGATCCGGAACAACGTTATCGTCAGCGCTATCTGGACCTGATTGTAAATCCTCAGGTGAAAGATGTGTTTGTAAAACGTACCAAGATGATAAATGCCATCCGTGAGTTCTTTAATTCCAAAGGTTATCTGGAGGTGGAAACTCCCGTTTTGCAGGCAATCCCCGGTGGTGCTTCTGCGCGTCCGTTTATCACTCATCACAATGCGCTTGATATTCCTTTGTATCTGCGTATTGCCAATGAGCTTTATTTGAAACGCTTGATTGTCGGCGGTTTTGAGGGTGTATATGAATTCTCCCGTAACTTCCGTAATGAAGGTATGGACCGTACTCACAATCCGGAATTTACCTGTATGGAGATTTATGTGGCATATAAGGATTATCTGTGGATGATGAATTTCACCGAAGAGATGATTGAGAGAGCTGCGCTTGCTATTAACGGCAGTACGAAAGCTGTTATCGGTGAAAATGAAATCGACTTTAAACGTCCTTTCCGTCGTGTACGCATGGCTGATGCCATCAAAGAGTATACCGGATATGATATTGAAAAAATGTCTGAAGAGGAGTTGTATGATGCTTGTGTGAAGATGGATATTCCCGTGGATAAGACGATGGGTAAAGGCAAATTGATTGATGAAATTTTCGGTGAAAAGTGCGAGGGGCATTACATCCAGCCGACCTTTATTTATGATTATCCGAAGGAAATGTCTCCGCTGACTAAGAAACATCGCGGGAATCCGGATCTTACCGAACGTTTTGAACTGTTCGTCAACGGTAAAGAGGTGGCGAATGCCTATTCAGAGTTGAATGATCCGATTGACCAGCTGGAGCGTTTCCAGGATCAGCTGAAGTTGCAGGAACGTGGAGATGATGAGGCTATGTATATTGATTATGATTTTGTTCGTGCTTTGGAATATGGAATGCCTCCTACCTCAGGAATGGGTATAGGTATCGACCGTCTCTGTATGTTTTTGACGAACAGTGCTTCTATTCAGGATGTATTGTTCTTCCCGCAGATGAAGCCGGAAAAGAAACCGGTGGTTGATCCGGATGAGAAATATGAGGCTTTGGGGATTCCAAAAGATTGGATTGCTGTCGTGAAAAAGGCAGGATATCAGACTGTCGAATCGCTGAAGGCTGTTGAGAATCTGAACAAACTCCATCAGGAATTGTGCGGAATCAATAAAAAGAAAAAATTAGGATTATCCGGTCTGACGCCGGACGATGTGAAGTCTTGGCTGGCTTAGAAATAGGTTGCCGGGGGACGAACCCGGCAATTTTTTATATAGCAACTTATTAACTTTTTTATATATGGAAATTCCAGAATCGCCCCGCATTGCCGTGGTTGGTGGTGGCAGTTGGGCTACGGCTATTGCTAAAATTTTGACAGAGACCAATGACCACATCAATTGGTTTATGCGGAATATAGAGTCGATTAATGCTTTCAGAGAGTTGAAACATAATCCGCGCTATTTGTGTGCTGTGGATTTCGATCTTTCGAAAATTACCTTTACAGATAATCTGGATTATCTGATTACGCATTCTGATATTATAATCTTTGCAATCCCAAGTGCTTTTATAAAGAATGTGGTGGCCAAAGCTACTCGTCCGTTGAAGGATAAGATTGTGGTATCGGCTATTAAGGGGCTTATCCCGGATGATAATCTGATTATCGGGGAGTTTTTTCATCAGCAATATGACGTGCCTTTTGAGCAGATTGTTGTGATTTCCGGCCCTTGCCATGCAGAGGAGATTGCATTGGAACGTTTGTCTTATCTGACGTTCTCCAGTGCAGATGCGAAGGTTGCCCGTTTTGTGTCACAGCTGTTTAACTGTCACTATGTGAAGACTTCGATTTCGGATGATATTTACGGTACGGAGTATGCTGCTGTGATGAAAAATATTTTTGCTATTGCAGCGGGAATCTGCCATGGTTTGCGTTATGGCGATAATTTTCAGGCTGTGCTGATATCTAATGCCATTCAGGAAATTGAGCGTTTTGTGGCAGCCGTGCATCCTATCCAGCGTGACATCAAGTGTTCGGCATATCTGGGAGACTTGCTTGTAACGGCTTATTCGCAGTTTAGCCGCAACCGGACTTTCGGTACGATGATAGGTAAGGGATATTCGGTGAAATCGGCTCAGATGGAGATGCTGATGATTGCCGAAGGTTATTTTGCCGTGAAGGGAATTATGGAGATTAATGAGAAGTATAAAGTGCACATGCCGATTACTACGGCGGTTTATAACATTCTTTATGAACGTATCAGTCCTTCGTTGGAGATTCGTCTGCTGACGGAGGAGTTGAGGTAAATAGATGCTTATGTTTTCTTTAGTAGAAGTAAAAGATAAAATTGCGGAGAAGGAATTTATTGAATTGCCGGTGCGTCTGTATCGAGGTAACCCGTGTTGGATTCGCCCATTGGATAATGACATCCGCAATGTATTCAATCCGGAAAAGAATCCTTGTTTCAAACATGGAGAGTGTACCCGCTGGCTTTTACGGGACGAGAAAGGAGAGTGTGTAGGTCGTGTGGCTGCTTTTATCAATCGCAAGACCTGTAATTTGGATAAATACACTGTCGGTCAGATGGGTTTTTTTGAGTGTATTGACAATAAGGAAGCTGCTTTTATGCTGTTCGACCGTTGCCGTGAGTGGTTGGAAAGTCGTGGAATGGAAGCTATGGAAGGACCGGTGAATTTTGGGGAACGCATTGAATGGTGGGGATTGCTTGTGGATGGTTTTGATAGGCCGCCGGTTTATGCAATGCCTTATACGCAGCCGTACTATGTGAAGTTCTTTGAAGAGTATGGTTTCCTTGATTTCTTCAAGCAGTTTACCTATCGCACTCGTTTGGTGATGGAGAGCCTTTCGAAGATTGTAGTCTGGAAAGCAGACCGTATATTGAAGAATCCGGATTATGCAGTGCACACCTATGGTGATATCGGTAAGGAACGTGCCATTGAATCGTTGTTGACGGTATATAATAAGGCATGGAATCTGGAGGTGCACGGGGTGGACGGTATTACGCGAGATCAGGTGGAATCTATCTACAAGAGCCTGCAGCCGATTATCGATAAGGATTTGATTTATTTTGCTTTCTACAAGGATGAGCCGATAGGCTTCTTTTTGATGTTTCCGGAAATTAATCAGGCGGTGAAACATCTGAACGGTAAGATGAACCTATTGGGAATCATGAAGTTTATGTATTATCGTCATGTCAAGAAAATAGATGTTGCTCTAGGGCAACTTTTCGGTGTGACTCCGGAATTTCAGGGCAAAGGCGTGGAGGCAGCCATGATTAAGCGCTTCACTGAACGTATCATTGAACAGGGACGTTGTTATAAATATTTGGAATTGAACTGGCTGGGAGAGTTCAATCCGCCGATGATTCACCTGATGGAATATATCGGTGCTTCAGTGGCACGCACACACATCACTTATCGTAAACTATTCCGGGATGATATCGAATTTGTCCGCTCGGTGGATAAGATGAAGGAGTAGATATTGAAATCTATACTTTACTATGAATGCAGGATGATAGTGATAAAATAGGGACTGATAATGAGATTATAAAATCGCTTGTGGATGGAGACCGAAAGACTTTTGAAGCTTTGTTCCACAAGTATTATTCCCTGTTGTGTGATTATGCTTTAACTTACCTGGAAGATGCAGATGCTGCAGAAGATATTGTGCAGGATGTCTTTGTGTATTTGTGGAATCATTGTAAATCAATAGCAATCACAACTTCTTTAAAATCTTATTTATACAGTTCTGTAAAACATCGTGCTTTGAATGTTTTGAAACATCGGGCTATCGTTCGTAAACATAGTCCGTTGTTGGTGGAGTTTTTGGGCAATTTGGCAAAGGAGGATTATTCAGAACAGGAGTTGGAACAATTGGAACAGGTTAGGCGTGCTTTTGATTTGCTGCCTAATCAATGCCGTGTGGTATTTGTGATGAGTTGTCTGGAAGGGAAAAAGTATAAAGAGATAGCCGATGAATTGCATATTTCAGTAAATACTGTTAAATCGCATATTTTAAAGGCATATCGTGATATCCGTGAAAATGTGAATCGTCCTGTTTCTCCGCAGGTCTTATTTCTTGCCATGTGTAAATATGTAGGACATTTTTAAAAACTACAATTGTTCTGACTATTTTTTTTATTTTCGACTCACCCTTTTTTAGTATTTGGTTGCCTTCTAGTAAAATTTGAAGCAATCAAATATGAAGATTCTATTTTCTGAAAAAATATGGGAACAAATTACTTCTTTATGGCGTGACAAAAAGAATGTTGATTTGGATATTGCAGACGAGCAGGTGAAAGAGATGATGAATGTCTGGTTTGTCAGCAGAAGGTCGGTTGTGTCCGACAAGAAAAGGAAGTATGATGAAAGTAGGGCTTGGCTGAATATAGATGGCAGAACCAGACAGCGTGGTTATAGGAAAATACGGTCTTTATTAAAATATGCAGCAGTCTTTGTTGTAGGGATGCTGGGGATGATATTGTGGTTGGATTATCGGTCGGGGGTAAAGTTGAGTCAAATATCTGTAGAACCTATTGAGGTTATTTCATCAGGAAATCAAAAGGCAGAGTTGATATTGGCAAATGGCAAAAAGATATCTTTAGATACTACACTGAGTGCAGAAACTGCAAAATTATCTGAGATGAAATTTGTCAATAACATTGAAAATGGGAAATTAAGTTATCAGGGAGATTCTGTAAGTGAAGAGGCTGGTTTTCATACTTTGAATGTTCCTAAGGGAGGAGAATATATTTTGCAATTGCCTGACGGTTCGTGTGTCTGGTTGAATTCTGAAAGTTCCCTACGCTTTCCCATACGGTTTGCAGATAACAAGCGAGAGGTCTTCTTGAGTGGTGAGGCATATTTTAAAGTCGCTAAAAATGAAAAGTCTCCTTTTCAAGTTTATGTCAAGGGAGGTCGTGTTACTGTTTTGGGAACAAGTTTCAATATTTCGGCATATGCTGATGATGTATTTTGGGAAACTACTTTGGTTGAAGGCAAGGTTATAGTTGAAAATGGCAAAAAGAAGATAGAAATAAAGCCTTCTGAACAATATTCGATTGATAATAGAACCGGAGTCGGCGTCTTGAGACAAGTGGATACCTATCTATATACTTCTTGGGTAGACGGAAAGTTTTATTTTAGTGCTTATGCTTTTGAAGATATTGTAAAAAAGCTGGAGCGTTGGTATGATTTTACGATGAGTTATCAAGATGAAGGAATAAGGCGTATGCGTTTTTCCGGAACGATTAATAAACATAGACCTTTGGATGAAATTTTGAATTTCTTGGAAAAAACGACAAATATTCACTTTGAAGTGGTTGGTAAAAGTGTAAGAGTGATGAGATTGTGAAGTTAAAGACAATTATAAACTTAATATGCAAAGGTATGAAAAAAAATGATTGTAGTATGTTGCTTTACCTTTGGAGTAAAGTAAAAAGATGGTTGTTTCTTATGAAATTGATTGCTTTCTTTTTTTTAGTCGGTCTATTGCAGGTTAATGCTGAAGCTTTAGGACAAAGGGAAATGGTTACGTTCCCGAGTGACGTAATGGTGCTAAAAAATGTATTGGGTGAAATACAAAAACAATTGAAGTACGATATCTTTTATAGCGACGAAGAGTTGGATGTCAATAGGGAGGTAATCCTGTCTTCAAAGAAAATGATATTGGAAACTGCGTTGAAAGAAGTTTTAAATGGGAAATACGATTTTGAGCTGATAGACAAGACTATAGTAATTCGTCCTTTGCTTCAACAGGTGAATGCTGATTATGTGATAAAAGGAAAAGTGTTGGATGATAAGGGGAATCCGTTACCCGGTGTGACTATTCGTTTGGATAGTACTAACTGGGGTACATCCACAAATTTAAATGGAGAATTTGAAATGACTTTGAAAATGAGTAAAGGTCACTTGATATTTAGTTTTATTGGTTTTAAAACTAAACGAGTGGCTTTTACGCAAGGAAAATTCCTCACAGTAACGTTGGAAGAAGAGGTTACTCAAATGGATGAAGTTGTTGTGAATGGTATGTTTACACAAAGTAAGAATAGCTATACAGGTTCTGTAACAACTATAAAATCCGAGGATATCTTAGCAGTATCAAACACTAATTTATTGAAAGCTATATCTATTTTGTCTCCCGGTTTAAGAATTGTAGAGGATAATGAAGCCGGTTCGAATCCTAATCATATACCGGAAATCATTATTCGAGGAACGACGTCCATCGCCAGTCAGGGTGAATATGGATTGAATACCCCTTTAATAATTTTGGATGGAGTCGAGATTAGTTTGTCTCAATTGTATGATTTGGATATTTATGAAATTGACCGTATAGATGTATTAAAAGATGCTTCTGCCACTTCAATCTATGGAGAGAAGGCTGCGAATGGTGTCATTGTAATAGAGCGTAAGAAGGTCACAGATAAGCAAATTCGTGTACGTTATAATTTTGTACCCGGATTTGAATTTCCTGATGTAAAGTCTTATGATTATTGTAATGCTACTCAAAAATTGGAATTGGAGCGTCTGGCGGGTTTGTATAATAGTGCAGACGGCAGTTTGGATGAGGCATATAATGAAAAATTTAAGCGTATACAACGGGGAGCAAATACCAATTGGATTGCCAAGCCGTTAAGAAATTCGACTTCGTTTAATCATTCCATAAGCATGACAGGACGTGGCGGAGGTATGGACTATGGAGTAACTGCACGATATTCGGATAAACGAGGCGTGATGAAAGGAGATTATCGTAATAATTATGGTCTGGCCTTTTATTTTTCTTACCGTTTGGTGGACCGGTTGACCATAACCTATCGTGCAGATATCGGTAAAACGGACACGAAGGCATCGCCTTACGGTAGTTTCGCAGAATTTGTGAAGTTAAATCCCTATGATACACCTTTTAATGCGTATGGAGAATGGAATAAAAAGTTATCCTATGATTTTAGAAATCCTCTATACGATGCAACGACAAGTAGTTTTAGTAAAACTGAAAGTAAGAATATTACGAATAACTTGTCTGTGAGATGGGATGTCTGGAAGGGTTTTTATGTGACATGTTCTTTTAATTATACTTTATCCGATGCTCAGTCCGATCAATTTGTTTCCCCGGAGCATAGTTCTTTTGAGAAAGAAACTGATCCGACATTAAGAGGCATGTACAGCATTTCCAATTCAAAGGGAAAGAGTTGGCAGGCACGCCTTGGGGTGACTTATAGTAAAAAGTTGAGTGACAATGGCTCGATATTGACATTGAATGTTGGAACAAATGCAAACAAGCGTAACAATAGCAGCAATAGTTTTTCCGGAGTAGGATTTCTCAAAGGAAATTTGACGGATATGTCGTTTGCGAACAGTTATCCGGCAACAGGCCATCCGAGTGGAGCAGAATCATTAAACACAGCAGTTGGCGTTTATGCTAATTTGAACGTTATTTTTCTGAATCGTTATTTTGTGGATGGAGCTTACAGAGTTTCCGGTTCTTCAAAATTTGGTAAGGATAGACGTTTTGCACCTTTTTGGTCTGTAGGTATTGGATGGAATGCCCATAATGAATCGTTTTTAGCGAATACTGGTCTATTTGATATTTTTAGAATCAGAGGAAGTGTAGGTTATACCGGTAGTGTTAATTTCTCGGATTACCAGGCTATTACAACTTATAAATATAGTCAGGATAATAATTATCTGATTGGTATGGGAGCCTTGCCTTTGGCTATGGGTAACGATCGTTTGAAATGGCAAACGACCGTTAAATATAACTTGGGTGCTACGGTGGAAATGTTTGGAGGTCGTTTGAGTGCTAATTTTGATATCTATAAAGAAGATACGAAGGATTTGTTATTGTCTATATCAACACCTCCTTCCATCGGAGTCAATAATGTTATGGATAATTTGGGTGAAACAGGTAATTGGGGATATGAGTGGTCAGTTTCCGGTTTGTTGGTTAGGACGAACGATTTGTATTGGCGTTTGGGAATATCAGGACACCACACAGAGAATAAATTGAAGAAAATCAGTAACTCCATGAAACGGCAGAATGATAGCGCTATGAAAGAAACCGGAGTTGCTGCACCTAAGCTTCAGCTGGAGGAAGGTGAATCTGCCAGTGCAATTTATGCAGTGCCATCTTTAGGCATTGACCCGGCAACCGGTCAAGAGATTTTTATCAAGAAAGATGGTTCATATACTTTTTCCTATGATGTGAAAGATAAGGTCGCTTTAGGTAATACAATACCTTATTTGGAGGGGGCAATGACAACATCGGTAGGATATAAGGGATTTAGTATTTCTGCTGCGATGTCGTTTACTTTTGGCGGTGATATATACAATGCGACAAGAGCCAGTAAGGTGGAAAGAATTAATCCTCAGGAAAACGTAGACGTCCGTGCTTTTACTGAACGCTGGAAAAAACCGGGAGATGTGGTTCATTATACGGCTTTGACTGATACAAAAACTTATGTCCACACTCAAAGATTTATAGAAAAAAAGAATGAAGTGGCACTTTCCTCATTGAATTTTTCTTATGAATTTAAGAGAGAATGGGTAAGAAAAATAGGCTTGAATAAACTGCGAATCGGAATCGGTTTTTCTGATGTATTACGGATTTCGACAGTTAAATATGAACGTGGAACTACCTATCCTTATAGTAAGGGATATAATTTTACAATTAGTCCAACATTCTAATTTCCGTGTATTATAAAAAAGTATTGCATATTATTTTTAATTCTGTCACTTGCAATGAGTGCCTGTGATAATTTCCTTAGTGTAAAACCTAAGGCGGAGATTGTTGAACACGTGTTTTACGATACACCGGAAGGCTTCGAAGATGCTTTGTATGGGGCGTATTCAACATTGAGTGCTTCTGAACTTTACGGAGAGTATCTTAGTTGGGGAATGTTGGATGTTTTCGGGCAATATTATAAGAAAGCTTCCATAAATGATGATATTAAGATTATTCTTACATTAGAGCATGAACGGTTGAGAGGATATTATAGTATGATTTGGTCTAAAGCTTATGCAACAATAGGTTATGTTAATAATGTGTTGAGAAATCTAGATCGTAAGAATGAGCAGTCTATGCATTATTATAAGCTATATAAAGGCGAGGCTTTAGGTTTGCGCGCTTATTTGCATTTTGATTTGGTTCGTTTGTTTGCGCCCAGTATTCAATCTAAACCTCATGCTCAGGCAATACCGTACGTAACTATTTATGAGGCTTTGGTCTCTCCATTTAAGAGTGTAACGGAAGTTTATGATTTGGTTATCAAGGATCTGAAAGAGGCGGAGCAGTTGCTACAGGAAGATGAGACTCTATTTAATTATCCGCGTAGTTTCAGACTTGACGATGGCTTTGCAACCTGTCGCGAGATACATTTTAATCTGTATGCTGCTCAAGCTTTGTTAGCTCGGGTGTATTGGATGAAGGGAGATATGGATAATGCATTGATATACGCCCGTAAAGTGATTGATTCACAGAAATTCCCATTGGAAGATAAACTGAATTTAAGATCTTTCTTGGCAGGTGTGATATCAGGCAAAGAGACTATTTGGGGAGTATATTCTACAAAATTATTAGACGGCATCAAGAAGAATTTTTATACTTATGATCCAACGTACACTTGGCTTCCTGCTGATGATAATGCGGCTCTTTATTCTGTAGCACACGAGGATGGGAATGATATGCGAGGCAATGAGTGGTTCCGTGTTTTACTTGGAGACAATGAATCAGATAAAGTGGTAAGGTGTATGAAAATTGTGAATGAGACCAAAATAAATACTCCGGCAGAATTTTCTTCGAAGTGGATAGAGGGAATAAATCTTATTCGCATACCTGAAATGTATTTGATTGCAGCAGAAGCATTACTGGATAAAGATATAGAACTTGCACAAGACTATTTTGATACTTTTATTGAATCCAGGGGTTTGTTTAAATATAAAGATCGTCCGGGTTCGCCGAGAATTACGTTGGAAGATATTATAAAAGAACGGCGTAAGGAATTTGTGCAGGAAGGACAATACTTTTTCACTTTGAAACGCGGGAATATGGATATTTATGTAGATGCTTTAAAGACAGAGCTAAAAGGAAGTGACGAATTATATACCTTGTTGATTCCTAATGAAGAATTTGAGTATAGATATACGGAAAAAGATAATTAATAATTAGAACAATGAAGCGTATGAAAAGAAATAGTATATTACCAATACTGGTTTTAACGAGTATAATGGGTATATCCTCTTGTAGTACTAATTATATGGCTTATGATGTCGGTTTAAAGGACGGGATATACTTTATTACGGATTCTGTGAACTATCAGTTCGGAATGAAGGTCGGTGAGGATTTTAATTATGCTATTGCAGTAAGGTTGCTGGGCACTCCTAAGCATTATGACCGAAAATTTGGAATCGAACTGGTTGAAGAAGAGACGACAGCAGAAGAGGGATTGCATTATAAACTGATAGATACTTTTGTAATTCCTGCTGATATGGTTGTTGGCAAAGTGTCTTTTATATTACATCGCTACCTGGACCCTGAAATCACCAAGAGGGCATTTGTAATAAAAATGCGGTTGGTGGAAAATGAAAATTTTAGACTGGTTATGAATGATGAGTGTAAGCTGGAATTTTCTGATACAGAATTGCCGCGTCCGAGGTGGTGGAGCGAGCGCCATTTTGGACCGTATTCTCAAATGTTGATGATGGATATTTTGAATAATTATTGGGCTTTGGAAGAAACGCATCCTTTGCTGTTTGAGCGAATTGTTGCAGAGTATGGACGGAATTTGGAAAGGGCGTATAGTTTTCCTTATCAACAGGAAATAGCGTTCATCAAATATATTATAACTCCGGCCTATGAGTATTATAAAGAACATCCACATCCGAAGGTTGATATTCCTGAGCCGGCAACTTTAGTGTAAAAGTGAATTATGATAATAACTAATTTGGAATATTATGATTAGAAATATATTATTTGTTAGTCTTTGGTCGATGTTGTTATTCTATTCATGTATTGATGACGATTCGACATTGCCAATTAAGGATATATCAGAAATTACCATCAAGGCACAATCAGATACCATTAATATTGATTTTGGTTATGAACTTGTTTTTGAACCGGAGATTGAACAGACAATGAAGAATATGGAGTTGACTTATGAATGGAGTTATCACGGTTACGTTAAGTCGTCTATCGGGGGATTTCTTAAAGATTCTCTGAGGTTTTTGTCAAATGATAAAGTATTGAGACATGCCTTTAAAAAGTTGGGTGAATATAAATTGCGACTTAAGGTGTCGAATGCACATGGAAGTTCCTATAAATATTATACTTTATTTGTAAAAGCAGCTTTTGACCAAGGGATTTTTGTTTTGAGTGCAGATGACGAAAAGAAGGGGAGAATATCTTTTATGCGCCCGTTAAGTCGGGAAGAGATAGAAGCCGGTAAAGAGGAGACTTTTTACACTTCGGCTTTCAAATCCGTAAATCCTTCATATGAATTAAATGATCCGGTGGATGCAAAAAAAATAGG
The DNA here is from genome assembly GCA_934725835.1 of uncultured Odoribacter sp. Lineage (GTDB taxonomy): Bacteria > Bacteroidota > Bacteroidia > Bacteroidales > Marinifilaceae > Odoribacter. The sequence goes on along the minus strand of CAKVCR010000042.1, from coordinate 209 downwards.
TCCGGATATTTTTATAGCATCAGGGAAGGATAAAATAATTTATCGTATTGATGCACAAACGTTTGATGTGTATAATATAACTGATTTTAAATCGGGGTTTGATTGGATGCAACCGATGGCAATATGTAGTAAGGATCGTTCGATTAAAAGTTATTTGGTCTTGTCAACAATTGGTGGAATTGTTAAGGTTGATTATACTTCAGATATTG
>CAKVCR010000041.1 GCA_934725835.1 uncultured Odoribacter sp. | reverse complement strand
ATTACCGATAGATCCTCTGATTTTTAAAAAATCAATCCAACCAATGTTATCCTTGACAAACACTTCATTATGCAAGTTCCATCCGATACCTACCGACCATGTACCCGTAAACCGTCGTGAAGAGCCGAATACAGACGAACCGTTCTCACGTAGACTGATATCCACTTGATAACGATTATCAAATGAATAGCCTCCATTGAAATAGAAGTTCACCGAGCGTGAAACACGTTCATAAAACATTGGCGTTCCATATTCGGGATATCCGTTTGAAAAAGAAGGATAGGAAAAATCTCCTACCGGGAATCCCTGGGCAGAATATCCTTGAGTCAATGCTGTACTACCAAACAAATTGCCACCGGCAACCAAATTCACCTGATGCTTACCAAACACCTTCGCATAAGTCAAGGTCAATTCTCCTTCATATTGAGTCTGGTCGGTTGTTGTTGAGGTATATTCCCCCTTTTTAGTTTCATCCTTAATATCATCATAACGAGTATCATCACGGGATATAAATTTTTCCGCATCGTCTTTTGTATATGTAATACCGAAACGTGCTCTTGCTTTGAAAGCTGCCGTTGGCATATATTCAGCTACAAAATAATTACTGAAAGACAATGATTTACCTTCATCCCGACTATTCTGACTGGCATTCCACAATGGATTTGCTGCACGAATTTTCTTAGGTTTATCCACCTTTTCCAACCACTTTTCAATACTACCATCCTCATTTTTTTTCATATAATAAGGATTTGCTTTTGCATAATCACTAAAAGGAACAACAGGATTTGCCATTTTAGTCAAATTAAACGACATTTTATTGCTGAATTGGAATTTAGATACCCGATAAATCAAATCCAAATTACCACTGACAATCTCGCGTTTAGAATCCTTCATCACACCACTATTCCCGTTATATCCGGCACCTAAGCCAAACAAGAAACTGCCTTCACCTCCCTGAACATAAAGAGAGTGCTTATGATTCACGCCAACACGCAAAGGATCTGCCAACCAATAAGTATCCAAACCTTCTTCTATTGCCTTTAATTTAGCGAAATATTTCTCTTTCAATTTAATATCCTCCGTTTTATCTCCGGAAGAATAACGGCCTGACAAACGTTCAAATTCCAACTTTTCACGTGCATTCATCAAATTATAACTTGATAAATCCGGTATCGTAAAATTAGCATTACCATTATAGCTAACCATCAATTTACCGGCCTGCGGTTTGATTGTTTCAACAACAACAACACCATTTGCTGCTTTAGAACCATAGATAGCCGTAGACGCAGCATCTTTCAAAATGGTAATTGAAGCCACTCTATTTATATCCAAATCACTAATTGCCTGTAAAGAAGATTCAAAACCATCCAATATAAACAAAGGCTGATTCGGATCTGCCTCTAATTCATCACGTATACCTAACATACTGGATTTTCCACGAATCTCCATATTAGGCAAGCGATTGGGGTCAGAACCATATAAATTGTCTTCAATAATAGCAAAGGCCGGATCCAACGTTTTCAAACTCTGCAAAATATTCTGCGTACCTGTCGTTTTTAGCTCATCTGCAGTATAGGTATTTGCAGAACCTGTAAAGCTCTCCTTCTTACGGGTATAGATACCAGTTGCAACCACCTCTTTCAAAGTTTCCGAAGATTCATTCAATACCACTTTAATTAACTTCGAAGGATCACTGACAACAACTTCTTTGGCCTCCATCCCAATAAAAGAAAATAGCAACGTCAAATTATCCATTTTCGGCAGCGACAATTCAAAATATCCTTTAGCATCTGTTGCAGTACCAAGTTGTGTACCTTTTACCAAAACCGTTACCCCCGGCAAAACATGTCCACCATTATCCCTCACTTCACCCTTTACCACAATTTTATCCACTTGTTGGGCTGTTTCTTTCACAGGAGTTATTACTATCGTCTTGTCTTCCAACGAATAGCTGAATTTGTTTCCCAAGATATGAGCCAATACCTCATCAATCTGCATCTCCTTTTGCTGGAACTTCACCTTACGACCAATATTCAATAACTCAGCATTATAAAATACGTCATATTGCAATTGAGTAGCAATAACATCCAACACTTCTTTAACTGTCAACTCGTTTGAATGGAATGTCAACTTTTCCTGTTGGGCAAATGCAGAAGCACTAACAGGCAATATTCCTGTCAAACACATCAAAAACATCCACCCTGCAGTCAAGAAACATTGCCTTACTCTGTTTTTTAAGCAAAGTAATGTAAACACATTTTTCTTGTTCATACTATTAGATTTTAGTTAGTAAAATATCAATCAACACTGCTGACCATCACCGTTTTCCCTTGTATATCAAAACGGAGATTAGCTGTTCGTTCCAAATAATGCAACACGACATCAAAAGAATTATATTTATTAATGGCTCCGCCAAAATGCCAATCCTTGAGTTCCGAATGAATATAAAACACCTCAAAATCATACCATCTCGACAACATCCGGATGATATCTTCCAAACGTTTGTCATGAAAAATAACCTTACCATCTTTCCAAGAAGAATATTGTAAAGGGTTAACCTTCACTATTTTTGTTTCCCCTGTCACACGGTCGGCCGTAAAGTGGTCTCCCGGTGTTAAAGTATATACCAGACCGGAACTATTAATTTCCACTTTTCCCTCTACCAATGTCGTTTCCCAACTACCATCAGAGGCATAATTAGATACATTAAAACTTGTCCCCAATACTTTTATTGTATTGCCGTTCATTTGAATATAAAATGGTCGTAAAGAATCCGACGCCACCTCAAAATAGGCTTCTCCTTCCAATTCCACCACACGCTGCATCCCGATAAAATTCACAGGATAACGCAAAGTAGTTTCAGAATTCAACCACACACGAGTTCCATCAGCCAAAACCAAAGAATATTCACCACCCTTGGGTGTATATAAAGTATTATAAACTTCTTTCCCTTTTATTTTTTTGTTTTTATCAATGACATACCACAAAGAAGAATCACGGATAACAACGTCTGCTTCAGATTCCCGAATAGATTCCGCAACACCATCACCCAAAGATATCATTTTACCATCGGCCAATGTCAAAACCGGTATACCGGCAGCCCTGACGATATTTTGAGTAACCGGAACCGCAGCATATTTCGTAGAAAAATGCCAAACCAATGCTATTCCCACACCAATCAACATTACAACAACAGCAGCCGATGCCGGCATAGAAATCCAACGATGTTTACTGCATTTTTTCTTGTTAAAACGCAGCCATCCTTCTTTACTGTCATAGTGACTTGCCTGCATTCTATTTTTGGCAACCCACATTCTGAACAATTCCCTATCTGTAAACTTTTGTTTCATTATAATCACCTTTTTCGTATATAAGATACACGACTAACGAAATCGGGTGATTGTTTTTACAGAAAAAATTAAAAATAACAAGATTTTATTATCCGAATCCAACTCCTGACGGATAATCCGGTAAGCTTTAGTGATATGCGTCTTGACTGTATTTACAGAAATAGATAATTCATTTGCAATTTCTGCATATTTTTTCCCATCCAGACTGCTCAATATGAACACCTTCAAACATTGTGGAGGCAATTTTTGCATAATCTGCCTGATTCGTTCTATATCGTGCTCTTCTTCTTCCGAGTAATCTGTATTCTGCAAATCTTTTATATACTCCAACAGTTTGGAATCATGACTACGTTGTCTTGCATTATTCTCCAGTTTCCTCAACGCTCTGTGACGTACAGCGGTATAAAAACACGCAGATACAGATTTATCCATAACAATCTGAGAACGATGCTCCCAAAAGTAAGTAAACATATCCTGCACGGCATCTTCTGCTTGTGCGGAATCTCCTAAGAATCCTTCAGCATAACGACATAAAGGAGCATAATACTTATGAAACAATTTTCCAAAAGCACTATAGTCATCTTTACGGACAGACGTCCAATACTGAATATCTACATCAATCTCTTTATTCATTGTGCCAATACCAAGGCATTTACTTATGGGAAATTCCCTTGATTCTTTTCAACAACGATGGATGCGAATAATATACCGCTTCGTATGCCGGATGAGGGGTCAGGTTGCTCAGCGCTTTCACGGATATTTTCTTCAAGCCGGACACCAATGCTTCGCCGTCATAATTTTGCGCAGCAAAGGCATCCGCCTCGTATTCGTTTTTGCGCGACCATACATTCATCACCAGACCAAGCACCATATTGACAGGTGTGTATAACAAAGCAAAGGCTACCAACCCCAATTGAAAACAGACCTTATCGCCACCCAAAGCCTGCGATAAGACAGCTTCATTGACCAAAAGAGAAAACAACCAAAGCATAATCCCAATCTGTAATATCGATGCCAGCATGAACTGCACCGTATGTTTTCTTTTGTAATGCCCCACCTCGTGAGCCAATACTGCCACAATCTCTTCCTCAGTCAGTTCGTCAATCAATGTGTCGTACAGTACAATCCGCTTTTTCGGTCCAAAACCGGTAAAATAGGCATTCGCCTTGGTCGAACGTTTCGAACCGTCCATCACGTAGATATTGTCCAGACGAAAATCCACCTTGTCGGCAAAGGCCTGTATTTTATCCCGCAAACTACCCTCCTCCAACGGTTGTTGTTTATTAAACAAAGGCACAATCAACTGCGAATAAAACATCGACATAAACACAGATACCACCGTCACGACTACCCATGCATACAACCAGAACAATGGTCCTGCCCACTCATAAAACCATACGACTGCCGACAACAGCAAACCTCCTAACAATGCCGACAACAACATTCCTTTCAGACAATCCCCGACATAAGTCTTCCATGTTGTCTTGTTGAATCCATATTTCTCCTCGATTCTAAAAGTGGCATACCAGTTGAAAGGCATTTCCAAAATGCCGGATGCCACAGACAAAATCCCCATAAACAAAAGCGTCTGCCACACCACACTGTCCGTCCAACTGACAAGCCGGTCGTTTAACCATCCAAAGCCGCCCGCACAAAGAAAACCCAACATCACAATAAAGCCGACCACCGATGCCAACCACTCCAAACGGCCGCTCTCTCTTTTATAGCTTACAAAACGACTGTACTCCTTTTCATCGTAAATACCCTGCAGGCGAGAGGGCAGCACCGGAGACATTGCTTTCATATTCAGCCAATCCAATACTCTCTCTACCACAAAATCCAAACAGAGAAATACAACAATAACTGTAAAAACCATCTCACTGCTCATAACGACATCCATTTATGCGTGAATATAAACACTGGGAGAAAAACGCTCGCTTTTCCGGTCTCCGAAAAACAGATACAGATGCAGCTCTGTATTCTCCGGCTCTCCGCCATCCGGCATAATCACCTGCAAACCACCGTCCGCCCGGCATGCATTGTCCAATGCCAACATACGGGGAGCTCGCGGTTGCGAACCATAGAAATATCCCAGATACACGGCATCATCACCCTCTGCTTTCGCCCACTCCCTGCCATTTTCCCATTTCAGCGATAATTTCCAACCGTCCCGCGCAACTTCTGTCACTTTTGGAGTATCCAATACCCCCACGGCAAACTTAAAACGGTCAAATTCCCTCACGCCTTTGCCCGGATCGATGTAACCTCCGTTGACAGAATGAAACAACAGATCTCCACGCATTCGTCCTATTTCGCATGCCATCACCTTCCACACCGGCAGATTATCCACCGCCATACGGTAGACACTCCAGAACTTACGCACCTCACTAAAACGGTTGCTTGTCTCCACCTCCTTATCAGAACGCACTTTACGACTCCCTCGCTTGGAAAGACATGCCCTGATACGCCCATTATGTAAAAAATAGGTCACTCCGTCCATACGTAACGGTCCTCCCTCTAACATAGCTTTCGCCATTATTGAAGAATTTTTCATATGCTATGCCAAATTTAAATAATATACAACTCAAATCTATAGCAAATGTACAATAAGAATTATCCAAAAGCAAGTAAAACATTATAAAAAGATTATATACATATGCTTTTAATAACTTTTTAACAAGCTTTTAATAGGCTTTTACATAGATATGCCATAGAGGTGACTTAGACATGGCACAGAAAAGATTTTAACCGAAACAGTTGCATTTCTCGTTTTCTATATTATATTTGTAAGCGAACACAAATCAATACAATAAAATATGGCACAAATACAATCTACCCTTGGAAATATCAGGGGAAAAATCGGTCATGTCGTAATTTACCAAAACAAAGAAGGAAAAAACCTGATGCGTTCCTCCGGTTGCAATTACAAAATAAAGAGCGAAGCCCGCAAGCAAAGCACCACGACTTTCTGTACGGTGGCCCACTGCAAACAATGGATGCAGGAGGTCATCCGCATAGGGTTTCCCGGCAACAATCGGCTTCCCCAAGGCAATGCGGGGTTCATGCATGCCAATGCCACGGCAGCCATCGTGGTCAGGAATGAAAGCAACCGGAAATACAAAGGCTACGTTGAGCCTGCAAAACTTCTGGTCGCCGCCGGCATCTTGGAGAAGCCCGACGTCACACTGGATATCAACACAACCGAACGCACTTTAACTTTCCGTAATCACGGCAGTTCTTACGACAAAATCGATTGTTTCACTACCGACCGTATTTATGCTACGGTACTCTCCTTCTCAACATACAGCTGTCAGATTATCGGATTGGGCACTCGCGGCACAGACAACGAAATCACAGTCACCCTCAAACCGCATATACCGACAGACGACATATCGGTCTACATATTCGCCACCCGGACCGATGGCAGGAGCGCATCCGACTCCGTGTGTCTGTATACATCCCATACAGACAGAGAAAAACAGAACGGTAAAATAATTACAGAAAAATTTCAGTAAAACGTTCGCTTTCTCATTTATAAACTTTAAATTCGTAGCACAAATCGACAGAATGAATTAACGCATTAAATAATAGATTTAGAGTATGGCTGAATTTAAGTATCAAGATCCGTTTCCAATTGAAAAGGACACAACGGAATACCGTTTGCTCACAAAGGATTATGTAAAAACCATCGAGTGTGACGGTCGTAGAATATTGAAAATCGAGAAGGAAGGATTGGAATTGCTGGCGCGCGAAGCATACACAGACGTATCGTTCTATCTGCGCGCATCTCATTTGCAGAAGTTGGCAGACATTCTGAAAGATCCGGAAGCAAGCGACAATGACAAATTCGTGGCACACACCATGCTGATGAACCAGGTTGTTGCCGCTGAGGGTCAACTGCCTACATGTCAGGACACCGGCACGGCTATCTGCATCGGCAAAAAGGGTGAAAACGTATGGACCGGATGCAACGATGCCGAGGCTATCAGCACAGGTGTATTCGAAACCTACCGCGACCGCAACCTGCGCTATTCTCAGGTAGTGCCGTTCACCATGACCGAAGAGAAAAACAGCGGGACTAACCTTCCGGCACAAATCGACCTCTATGCCACTCAAGGCAACAAATACGAATTCCTCTTTATCACCAAAGGCGGAGGCTCTGCCAACAAGACATTCCTATATCAGCAGACCAAAGCATTGTTGAACGAAGAGACATTGACCAAATTCATCCAGCAGAAAGTGCTCGACCTCGGAACCTCAGCCTGTCCTCCCTATCATCTGGCAGTGGTCATCGGCGGCACATCTGCAGAAGCCAACCTGACAACAGTCAAGAAAGCTTCGGCAGGATATTACGACAACCTCCCTACTTCCGGAAATGAAGGAGGACGTGCATTCCGCGATTTGGAATGGGAAGAGAAGATTTTGAAAATTTGCCGGGAGAAAGGTATCGGAGCACAATTCGGCGGTAAATATTGGGTACATGATGTACGCGTTATCCGCATGCCCCGCCACGCAGCTTCCTGCCCTGTAGGCATAGGTGTAAGCTGTAGCGCCGACCGTAATATTAAAGCGAAAATCACGGAAGACGGAATCTTCCTGGAGCAGCTGGAAAAGAATCCGGCACGTTTCCTGCCGAAAGAGACTCCGGCTTTGGCTCCAGCCATCGACATTGACCTCGACCAACCAATGGAAAATGTATTGAAAGAGTTGAGCAAATATCCGGTAAAGACCCGTCTGAACCTAAACGGCACGCTGATTGTAGCCCGCGATATCGCACATGCCCGCATCAAACAGATGATTGACGAAGGCAAGCCTATGCCGGAATATTTCAAGAAACACCCGGTATATTATGCAGGTCCGGCAAAAACGCCGCAGGGCATGGCTTCCGGCAGTTTCGGACCGACCACGGCCGGCCGTATGGACCCATACGTTGACCTGTTCCAGTCATTAGGAGGTTCTATGATTATGGTGGCCAAAGGAAACCGCTCCATCGATGTCACCAATGCCTGCAAGAAACACGGAGGCTTCTACCTGGGCTCCATAGGTGGTCCGGCAGCCATTTTAGCCAAAGAAAGCATCAAATCGGTTGAAGTGGTTGACTTCGAAGAACTGGGAATGGAAGCTGTCCGCAAAATCCGTGTAGAAAACTTCCCCGCCTTTATCATCGTCGACGACAAAGGAAACGACTTCTTCGCTGAATGGGCACACTAAACCACTAATCGTTCTAGCATAAAAATGAAATTCCCCCACAAGAATACGGAGACTTGTGGGGGAATTTCATTTTAACGAACACTACCACCATATGGCACCACCAATATACTTGCCAAAATAGTCGCTACAAGCGAAACTAACCTCTGTAGATTCTCCTGGCGTGAGGTCTTTTGAGCCCTGAAGGACAAATGTACCATTAGATTCGTTTCTGCTCTTGACAGACAAACGCATCCATCCTCCAATAACTGATGTCCCTCCACCTTGAATAATCATGGATTCGTCAAATCTGGGAACTATCTCCTTAGTGACTTTATCTCTAAGCCAAAATGTAACCTCCGGATATGTATCATCTGAAGAATAAACATGACACTTGCCATATTCGTCATACGAACAACCTGAAGCACAAACTTCCAAACCCTCCAAATCCAGACCGACAGCAAGACCTTGATTGAAATTCTTGCCAGTTTCATAACTATCTATTTTGTGGGTTAAATACTATTGCACAAATGCAAAAGAAAAATAGATAAACAATGGTCAAAAACGACTTTTTTCACCTATCATCCATTTTACATATAATCCAGTATCTCCCATCTGCTTTCGTCAAATGATATGAAATTCCTGACTTCGGAGTTTATAATGTCTTCAAACAATATCCCCTGCCATAGTATGAATGGATTGTAACGGTATCGGCACCTTCCAGCATCTTGCGAAGGTCAGAAATATAGTTGCGCAGGCTTGTTATTTTCCCACTGTTATATACATTCCATAACCGTTTGCAGAGAGTCTGTTTGGAAACATACTGATTTTGGTTTTGACACAATATCGTCAGCAATTCGCCCGGAATTGCCGTAAGCGGTATGGGCTGTTCATTAATAAAAAGCGTGGTATTTCCTGCATTATACCGGCAATTCTCGCTTAGATAGTAGACCTCTTGTGTTTTAGGCAATTCTTCTGTCTGCGGCATATTCTGGCTTTGTCTCCATGCCATTTTCAGTCGCAGTGCCACTTCTTCGATGAGAGCATCCTTGCGGATGAAGTCTGCAGTACCGTTTTTCAGCGAGGCGATACAATATTCCGTATATGAGCTTAAAATCAGCACGGGTACGGTTGGATTTATGCGGTGAATCAAAGCAAATACCTCCAGTCCGTTTTTACCCGGCATACGATAGTCAAGCAACACAATGTCCGGATTGGTTTCCTGAAAGGCTAACCATGCCTCGTCTCCATCATATACGATATTCACTTCAAAACCGTATTCTTCCAACTCCTCGGCAGTTTCTTTGGCTGTATCCTGATTGTCTTCGGCATAGAGCAATCTCAGTTTGTTTTGCATGTTATTGTTCTTTTTACAAATTATCGTTTCCGTCTGAATGTCACCATCTGGTCGAGCAGTAGATTTACTCTGTTCAACATATTGGAGTAGCACGCCAACAGTTGGCGTAGTATATTTTCCTTTGTTTCAATATCAGAAATATTCACATTATAAAGTTTTTGTTCGAGTCGTTCGGTCAGATTCAGTTCCTGTTGCAAGTAGCAGATAAAGTTGATTGTTTTATTTTGTTGAAAAAGTGCAAATGCCTTGATATTTCTGTCGTATCGATATAAGATACATGCCATTAGGCATAGTAGCAGAACAGAGGTAAAGATAAAAAACAACCACAAGGCATGATAGGTAAAAAAATTACACCATGGTATAAAAAGGCTCACCTGCAATTGGTCGCCATCAACATACCCCAAAGGCATGCGGAAAGTCATTAAACTACACAACAAGGAAGGCTGATGTTCCTGATGTTCCAAAACCTTACCGGCAGAATCGCTACGAATCAGCTCTATCGGGATGGAAACAGAAGAAAGTCGTCGGTATAGCTTGTACACAGAATCAAGATTCCACTGCGAATTCCGCAAATCATATGCCATACGGGCAAGATCCTGGGAGTTGGTCGTATGGGTCGGGAGCGTTCTGCTTTTAAGATTCCGAAATACGGTTATTGTTTTCTGAGGATGGTCATATCTAAAAAAGGTGGTGTCTTTCCTCCAATGAACCGCCAGTTGGGTTGAATTCGCTACAGCCGTATAAATCAAATCCTTCTCTGTGCTGTATAAATATTGCTTATAGCTGTGAAACAGCCGCAACACACCCAGAACTCCAAGTAACAACATCAGCCCTATGAATGCAATATAAAGATAAGATGGACAATGGAAGCTGCAGGTATGTTTTTGCGAAGAGAGCGTAAGTACACATTCTTTGCCTCCTTCCTGCCGATTGCGGATTGTAAACGAACCTCCATAACGGTGTATATACCGGTTTATATACGGAAGTCCCATACCATGGCTTTCAGTTGAATCTCCTTGATTCAAAGCAGTTATCCCTCCTTGATCGAGGATAGAAACGGCAGTTTTGCCTTTAGGAGTAGAATAGCAAGCAATCAAAATCTCCCTGCCTTGACCGGTATGTTTGATGGCATTGCTGATCAGATTGTTCAGCATATGTTTGATATGAAAACCGGCACCTTCAATTTCAGGATTCGTCAGTCTGAAATCCAAGGAGATGGAAATATCGTTACCTTCAGAATGGTGCGCTATGACCTGCTGCAACATATCCTTCAAATTGAACGTCCGATAATCATCCGAGTCCTGCAGAGTATCACAAACACAAAGAAATCGACTTATTTCGTTCATCATCTCCCGAGACAAATGCAACAGAGTCGCTGATTTCTGTCTGAATTCTTCCATCGGATATAAAGCTATATTTTTTAGCAGGCGGTTAACTATATTACGGTTGGTACAAAGCGGACTTTTGAGGTCGTGTATAAAGATCGTCTGCTTTTCCAATAACAACTGATCGCGATGTTCTGTCCTATCTTTATAAATAATCAAAAAGCAATGAATCAACGACCAAACAAGCAGAAAGATTGTCAGATAGAAAAGAATGCCCTGTCTCTCATAGAATACGTAAAACGGCATTTCACACCATACAGATATAGAATCCGAATACATAGAGCCAAGTCTATCGATAACGAATGTCGGCATTCCGGATGGAACGTGGCAATCTGACACTGAAGAATCAATAATCAGACCTGTTTCATCCTTTCTGACAATGGTAACAGGTATTTCTGTATAAGGATTCAGTTTCTTAATATGTGCAGCCAGACTATCGGCAGACCAGCGGTCGTGAAAAAAATCATAACGCATCCGAAAGTAGAAAGTTCCAAATTGTTGTTTTTGCAGACTGGCAACATAAAATTGTTCGCCCACTGCATATTTTATTTTGTATGAAGTAGATGTTCGTGAAAGCAGGTATGAGGTTTCTATATTTTGCGATATCAGATACTCTCTGGTAGCAGTCCTTACCACCTCTTCCATTTCCCGTTTGAAACTATTGGCTTCCAAATGATAGATATACACATTTCTAATCACTACTGTTGCCATAAACAGAACTATCAGCAGCGTAACAATGATACCTTTGTGCGAAGCCGTACTTTTCATACAGACAATAATAGCTGTAAATATTGTAACAGCAAACTTTTAGTTTAAAAAAATACATAGAAAAATTGCTAACATTTTGCTAACATTCGCTATTGGTCTAGAATAATGAATACTCTAAATTTGTTTTGAAATCAGAAGATAATTTCTGAAGGTTTATTAGTTAAATTCATGAATGTTCAAATGATGATATTGCGATGAAACAATGGAGTGTTAATGAAAAAGGTAGTTACCAAGGAGGAGTTGATAGATAAGGATAAGAATATTTTGAGTTTGTAGAATGTTTTGATTAATGGGATATGAAAAATATGAATATTGTCAGTCTAATATCAATATTGATAATTGTTTGCAGCTGTTCAAAATCAGTAGATGGTAACTTTAATTCTTTAGAAAAACAAAAGGAGGAAGCTTTATTATTTATTAAAAACAAATTGATTGTTACGGATGACAATCAATATTTTATAACTATATCTAAAGAAAAAGCATTAGAATATGGAATATCTAACGAAGTATATGATATTGTTTCAAGGGATTTAATAAAGGCCAATGAATTGATAAATTCAATCATAAGTAAAGAAAAAACTAAATCTTTAAATGGAGATACAATTATTATTGAAGATTGTACATACGATGAAATAGAAGACAATTTTCCTGTTATAAAAACGAATTCAGAGGGAGATTCCAGCCAGCCCGGAGCAGGAATAGGTTTGCCATCTGGACTTATAAAAACTTATGGGGTAGGTTTTGAATATAATTCGTGTTATGCTCCAAGTAGAATGAGTGGTGTATACACGCATTGTTATGCTAATGTTGTGCTAATGCCAGGGCATATAGTTACAACAACAACACTGGGTTCGACAATTCTAAAAAAACGAGCAGGGAATGGTTATCTAACTGTAGGTTTGTCAGCATCTAATACTTCATGTTCCCTTGGTTTCTCTACAACTGATAGTTACGGAGGACAATGTGCTTGGAGAGGAAAGTAATTTTCTTATCCATTAAGTTATCCTTCCATACAAGTATCTGCGTGTATTTTATTGGGGATGATATTACGGGAGGGGAAATACATATTGTTTGGGAATGGATTTTGTAAATTAGGGATAGTGATTGTTGCTTTGTTTATACTTGTCGGTTCTTGCTTTTGGCATTGGAAAGAGTATGAATGGTGGAAGGTGACGCAAGAAATTTGCCTGGGAAATACAGAACGGATGCATAATGAATATGTTCGGTTGTATCCGGTGATGAAAGGAAATCCGTTGTTTTTGTATAATTATGGTGCAGAACTAAACCGACAGGGCTTGTGGAAAGAAAGTCATGAAATCATGTCGGAATGTCTGGCAGGTTGGAACGACATGGATGTACACATGTTGTTGGCGAGTAATCTGGAAAAACTAGGCGACTATGGAAAGTCGAGAAAGCATTTGTCGAGAGCTTCGAATATGTGTCCGAACCGCTTTATGCCGCTCTATCGCTTGATGAAACTTTACTGTCTGCAAGGAAAACTGAAAGAGGCAGAAAGTGTTGCATTGAAAATTATAACCAAGCAGGTAAAAATCTCTTCCGGTACAATAGACCGAATCAGGCGGGAGGCGGAAGAGTTTCTCGTTTTATATGATTAAAACGACCAATAATATCCCTTTCTTATTCAACAATCTGTCTGATATATTGAATCAATCGCACCTGCTTTACAAGTTAGCAGACAAGATAGAGTGACTATGATGAACAACTAAATATTGGAATCATTGCTATAAAATTGCTAACATTTTGCTAACATTCGCTATTGGTCTAGAATAATGAATACTCTAAATTTGTTTTGAAATCAGAAG
>CAKVCR010000040.1 GCA_934725835.1 uncultured Odoribacter sp. | reverse complement strand
GACCCTAATGGTGGTAATGCGAGAATCATCTTTAAATTGGCAGAATACGATGACAATGGTATTCCAATGGCTCAACCGGGTATGCATACATATGAAATTCCTAAAAATGTAGAATTAACAGATGAGGATGCTTATTTGGCTTATATAAAATCAAAAGGAAGTACATTAATGTACGACTATAAAAACTTCTTGAATATATGGTTGATTAATAATCCGGTTGTTTCTTCCTCTATTGTGGCAGTTCCAACAGTAGTGGATCGTTTACCTAATCCTATTCCGGGGTCTGCAGCTACATTAATGCCTGATAATTTCCCGACGAGAATAACGGATATCGGATTTTGTATTAATATGTCGTATTTTGTCAATCCTATGCAATCTACCGATTATTTCGAGATTTCCACAGTCATGGCTCAATATCTGGGATTACTTTCTACTCAAGTGTTTGAGAATTATGCCGGGACCAATTTTATAGATGGCGATACCGATTATTGTAGTGATACTCCTTATTATTGGAGTAATGGAAATTCAGTATTCAAAAATAATAGTAAAGACGGTACAGAGGACAATATACTTTATTTCACATCCTATCACGTTATGGATAGATATAGCTACAAAAATTCTATCAGTTGTGATCAAGTGGCAAGGATTAGATTGAATCTGGAGCATTGTCCTTCCCGTTGGATGTATAAATCTAAATTCGCATTCACCGGAAAAATAGAAGATAAGAAATAGTAATAGACTAACGACATAATAAAATATAATCACTAAAAAACAAATAAAATGAAATATATCATATTTACAATTTGTATTTTTATTAGCAGTTTACTTGTTTCAGCACAAGACACTAAATTAACTATTGACTTGAGTAAGTATTTTCAACGTCCTCAAGTGAGCATAAAGGATAATGAGTCCAGAAAAGTTTTAGATTATGATTCAACTCGTATAATTTCGCTCAATTATAATTTGGATAAGGCAAGCTATTTAACCTTGTATGTGGATGGAAGTATCAACCAGATATATCTTACTCCTGGTAGAGATTTGAAAATGACGGCTATTCCCGACAAAAAGGGGATGTTTAATGTTCTACATTTGCAGTTCCGGTTTGAAGGTCCTGATGCAGACATAAATAATTATCTGAATTCACGACAATTAGAGATGATGAAGGATGATGACTTTTTGTTGGATGAGAATGCATATATCAAGAAAATTGAAAAGCTGGAAAAACAGAATGCAAAGGTTGTTCGAAGCTATAAATTAGATAAAAACTTTGAAAAAGAAGAGTTATTGCGAGTTCGTTATAAACTTTTGGAGAGCCTTACCCGCTATCCTGTTCAGCATCATTGGAAAGGTGGTAACCAATTAAGTATCATGCTTCAATATGAGGACTCTCCCATAGTAAGAAAATATATCAGCAAATTGTTAGTTGAAGACGTAAATGCTTGGAAAGAGGTAGAATACCAGCGTTTTGTAAAAAGTGCAGTAGCCATCTTGGCAACGACTGACTTTAGCATTGGCTGGGAAAAAGCGATTCAAAAACGAATAGATGTATTGACAAAACATTTTAAAAGTCAACAAATCTTAGAAGATATGATTCAAGACATGATGCTTATTTACGTAGAGCGTACTGAAGGTGATTCTTTAAAGAGTTTGAATAAGTATTATGAACAATATGTTACAAAACCGGAATACAAGCAAGAGTTGCAAAATGCATATGCTTCTTGGAAAAGATTTCAACAAGGAGAGCAAGTCATCTCTGGTGATGCTACCTATCAAGATGTTAATGGAAAAATGGTTAGTCTAAACGACTTAAAAGGAAAATATATTTATATTGATGTTTGGGCTACCTGGTGTGGACCTTGTCGGGCAGAACTCCCTTATTTGAAAAAATTAGAAGCAGATTTTCATGACAGAAACATATACTTTGTAAGCATCTCTATGGACCAGCGGAAAAAGGATTGGGTGAAAATGGTTGAAAAAGAACAGCTGACCGGCATCCAGTTGATAGGAGGACCGAATGCTCAAATTGCCAAGGATTACAAGATTATGGGAATTCCCCGTTTTATATTGTTGGATCGCGAAGGAAAAATGATTAATGGCGATATGAGTAGTCCTTCCAATCCGGAGACTAGAAAGGTATTGGAATCATTGGAAGGTATTTAATTTTAAACCGAACGTATGATATGAAACGGAAATTAGTTACAATAGCTATATGGAGTGTGTTATTTGCTGCATGCAGTCAATCAGAATACACTCGGTTGGAAGAGAATCAAAAGGAGGTACGTTTTTCGATTTATCAATCACAAAAGAGTCGTGCCGGGAAAGAGTGTTTTAATGTGGGAGATTCCATCGGTATTTTTGCAGTTAAACGTACAGTTCCCAATCAAGTTGCTATTCCGGGAACTTCCGGGAATCAAGCGCATAATGCTAAATGGGTAAAAACGGAAGACGGGTGGAGACCGGCTTCTCCGATTGATAAAATTGTCTGGTCACAAGATGGTGCTCCAATTGATTTTTACGCTTATTATCCCTATTCACGGGAGGCTGTTAATCCGGAAGCTATTAAGCTTTCTGTTAGTACCACTCAAGACGTTGCATCTGCATCCGATATTTCCGATGCTTTACGAGCTGCAAATACAAAGGGATTAACGGAGGGTGAAGTTGAGTTATGGTTCGGGCATCTATTCTCATTAGTGGATATAAATTTGAAAAGTGAGTCATTTGAGATAGACTCATCCATGCTGGTTACGGCTCGTAATGTAAGTGCGGCAATTCAATTGAATTTAGGAACAGGTGTTCAAACTCCAATGGGAACAGCTAATGTTACCTTTTATAGAGCTAATGCAAATGATAATGTTTGGTGTGGAATATTGCCTCCACAAAGAATTGTTGAAGAACAAGCATTTTTGCAATTCGAACAAAGTAGAGAAGTTTTTATCTATAAAACGAATGGTGTTGATTTGACTGCCGGCAATCATCAGAAGTTTGAAATTAATTTGAAATCGAATTAAAAATGAATACAATGAAACGATATATCACAATATTGTTATGCATGATAACAGGTCTTTTGTCATTTACTGGTTGTGATGATAAAGACGATTCTGATACAATCAAAGGAGACAGAGAACTTTATATGTCTGCATTGGTTGACGGATTAGGTGTTGATGCTGCGACCTATCGCTTCCAAGGAGGACATGCTGTTGGCTTTTGGTTGTCTTCTACAGATGTAAATGGTAATTTAAATCAAGCAGATATCGCTGTCAATAATCAATTCCTGCAGAGTGCCGGTGGGTTAGTCTCAGAACCGCGAACAAAATGGAATAAATCCGGAGAATTGTTCATCTATGGCTACTCTCCTTACGACAAAGAAGCCATTAAAACACCGGAGGCTTATCCTTTTCAGCTTGATTTGCGGCAGGATTCTTTGGCTCTTACTGCCGATAAAATGAAAATATGTGATTTCCTTTGGACAAAACGACAAGCGGGTTATTCGACTGAGCCGGTTCAATTGGCATTTCACCATTTGATGTGTAAAGTGATTTTACATATTAAAAGTAATTCTACCACTCCGGGAAGCTTTGTGGGGAGTCAAGTGTCGATTTGCAACACACATACTTCTGCCGTCATTGATTTAGGGACAGGGGTCGTGACTCCTAATGGAAATCCTGAAAATATAATTGCAGCAGAGTTATTGGAAGTGCCGGAAGGCTACGAAACGACGAAAGAAGCTATTGTTATTCCGCAAACGGTTACCGTTGGAACAGAATTCTTGTCTTTGCTTACTTTGGGCAATTATACATGCTCTTGGTATGCCGATAAGGATTTGACGCTTGAGTCAGGCAAGCAAATAACGATGGAAGTGATTGTTGATGAGGGAGAATGTGATGTAGTAATCAAGGAAATTGCCGATTGGAATGAAGGCAGCGCTCTTATCATGGGAGAAGCAAATGCAGAGTTGCCGTCATATAAGTTGTTTGATTTCTACAATCGTAACGGTTTACAGGGAATTGTTATAGATACTGATGAAACGGGAAAACACGGTTGGATTGTTTCATTGGATGAAACTCAATGTTATTGGTGTTCAAGTGTGGATTTTTATAAGTATAATCCGGTATGTTCCAGTGCCACTGATTCTAAGGCTAATCTGAATGGAGCATTGGCTGTCGACCCGACCTTGGAGTTGTATCCGGCCATGAAATGGTGTAATGATAAAAATAAAGATGGTGTTACTGGTTGGGTGCTCCCCGCATTCGATATATTGAAAAAGTTTTATTGTGTATTTGATCCGGGGACAGATGGGACGTATGCTAATTATGATGCATTTAATAATGCCATTGATAACTGTCCGGTAAGTGCTGAAAACAAGAACAAGATAACAGACGCTTCTGCGTATTATGGTTCTTCAACATTGTCAGTAACACGTAATGTGAAGGTTATTCAATTTTATCCTTATTACGGAGAACCCGTAAAATCACAACCCTGGGACTTGTTAGCAATACGTGCATTTCATGAATTCTAAAAAAAGAATACGTGTAGTTTATTGTATATAAAAACAGGAGCTGGCAAAAAAGTCAGCTCCTGTTTTTTTATTAAATGTTATAGAATGTAGTGAATGCCTTGATGACGTATTCCTGGTCTTTTACACCGGCAGTTTCGCGTACCGAGTGCATGGCCCACATGGGATTGCCTATGTCTACTCCGCGCATTTCCATTTGGGTCAGCAGGATATTGCCAAGGGTGGAACCTCCTGCCATGTCTGAATGGTTGACGAAAGTCTGGTAAGGAATGCCTGCCATTTTGCAGATAGTCTTGAATACGGCTGCAGAATCACCGTCTGTTACGTATTTCTGGTTGGCGTTGATTTTGATGACCGGACCTCCGTTCATTACCGGATGATTGGTTGGGTCGTGTTTTTCTGCATAGTTCGGATGTACGGCATGTGCCATGTCTGCAGAAATCATGAATGAATTATGGATGGCACGATATAAATCTTCCGGTTTGCCTTCTTGGCCGAATACGATTCGCTCTAAGATGGTACGTAGAGTTGGGGCTGCAGCCCCTTGTTTGGTACCGCTACCTACCTCTTCGTTGTCAAAAATAGCCAGTACTTTTGTTTTGTTGCAAGGTGTTGAATCAAGCAAAGCTGTCATGCCTGCATGAGCCATTGCAAGGTCATCTAAGCGGCCGGATGATATGAATTCTTCGTTGGCTCCCACTAACGTTCCTTTGGCATATTCGTAAAGGGTGAGGTCGAAGTCAAGAATATCGTCTTCTGCAACATTCATCTCATTGGCAATTAATCTTAAAAGGAAGTTGTCTTTTTCGAGGGCATCGTTTACCATACCGATAACCGGCAGCATGTCTTTTTGTTTGCTTAACGGATTGCCCTGATCATTGACAGCTCGGTTGAAGTGGATGGCGAGATGAGGTATTTCCAGTAATGGACGTTTGAAATTTACAAACTGGGTGGTCGGTTTCAGCGGACGATCGCTTTTCAGCATAACGCGGCCGGCTAATGAGAGCGGCCGGTCAAACCAGGTGTACATAATAGGACCTCCGTATACTTCTGTATTTAGTTTTAAATATTTTCCTTCCACCAACATCTCAGCGTTGGGTTTGATTTTGAATGTAGGAGAGTCGCTGTGCGCACAAATCAATTTGAATCCTTCTTCTGCAATATTGCCGTTCCCCGGAATAAAGGCATATAGGGATGAATGGTTTTTGGTTACAAAATATTTTCCGCCATGCTCGATGTGCCATGCTTCGCCGGAAAACAATTGTTTGAATCCGTTGGCCAGCAGGCGTTGTTTGATATTTTGTACGGCATGAAAGCTTGTGGGGCTTTCATTGATGAATTCTAATAAATCCAATGCTGCTTGTTTTTCCATGTTTATATCTTTTTATATGGTTTCTATGGCAAAGTTAGAAAAATACTCGGTAAACGTTATTGTTTGTCCGTTAATCTTTCGTCATTCTTTGCCTTGCTCTGTGTTACGAGGTAAACGCCGCTGAATACCATAAGGGCGGCTAATGGTTTGTCCCATGTGAAAATATCCTGCCCGATGAAAATGGCAATAGCCGATGCGACAATTGGTTGGACGTTGTTATACATGCTTGCCGTTGTCGGACGTATGCGTTTTAATGCCATGGGGACGAGGATATAGGCAATGCCTGTGGCTATCATGACAATGTATGCCAGACGCCACCAGATGTGCCATCCTGCCTCTGTTGTGAACATACGGGCTTCCGGCAATTCTTTGATGCCGAGTGGTATGGCGATGATGGCTGCAAAAAGAAACATCCACTTCATAAGGGTGACGGGGCTATATCGCTGGGAAATAGGACGTGTAATAACCAGATAGATGGCGTATGTTACGACATTTACTACGCATAGTAAATTTCCCAAGAAACTTCCTTGACCGGTTTGTCCATGGGTGGAGCAAAGAATGATAAGGAGAGCTCCGGAGGCTCCGAGTCCTACACCGATGGCTTTTTTCCAACTGATGGGTTCTTTTAGTATGAGGGCTGATAATAGCATGACGGCAATAGGGGTCATGGCTGCAATGATGGAAATGTTTACGGGCGAGGTAAAACGTAGCGCATTGGCAAAGGATAGCTGTGCCCCGATGAGTCCGAATATACCTCCCCAGAATAAAATGAATAAATCTTTCTTTGTCACGCGTTCTTGCACCGTGAAAAGACTGATTCCCCAAAAAACAAGGGCAGCAAATACCATGCGTATGGAGGTCAGTCCATACGGGCTTATCCATTCGGGAACGATGGTTTTGGCAATGGGGGTGTTGAATCCGAAAATAAGGTTGGTTGTTAAAATAGCGAGATGTCCGCCCCATTTGTCTTTTGTCATATAAGATATGTCTGTTTGTTTATTTCTGATTGTATGGCAAAAGTACAAATACTTTATGTTTTTATATATCGGGCGGTGGCGTATAAATGTAATGACAATGGTTTAATAAAAGTTAAATATTGAAATATGACCGCCCATTTTTAAGTTTTCTTGTCTGTCTGTTAGAACAATTAATTTAAATGTAAAAATATAGACTATGAAAAAAATTTGGCTAATGTTATTGATGGTATGTAGTGTATGCGCTTTCAATGCTTGTTCGGACGATGAAAGTGATGAAAATGGTGAAGATGAAGATGGTATTGAGCAGACGATAGCGGAAATAAACATGCAGGATACCGTACTTGTCGGACAAAAGGTGTTGGTTAAAGGGAAGGGATTTAAAACGACCACCAAGCTATATTTAGATGATGAGAAGCTGGATGCTGTTATAGAGCCGGATGCTTCCGGTATGTCTTTTATTTTGCTTGAAGATTTTCAGCCGGGAGTGTATCAGTTGTCAGCCGTGCAGGGAGGAAAAACGACCGTGTTGAAGGAAAAAGTGGTTGTGTTGGAGGCTGATGATGTAACTGGTATGGTAAAAGCTATCTCCATAGAAGAGGTTAACGGTCTGAATGAAACTTTTGAATTTGTTTATGCAGATGGAAAAATAGTTACGATTCGTCATATTTATCCGATGGATGAGGAAGGTGGAGATGATTATGAAGAATATGCTTTGACAAAAGCCGGAGAGATGCAGATAGATGAAATAAATGTTGCTTATGAAGGGAATACGATCGTTGTAAATCCTTTGGGAGGTGTTTCTTATACTTATAATTTGGAGGGCGGTAAAGTGGTCAGTGGAGTGGAAGAAGGATGGACTTTGGAAGAATTGGGAATGTTTTGGACGTATGAAGGGGACTATTTGCAGAATTTGGACTGGCTGGGGGATTATGTTTATGAAGGAGGAAATTTGGTGCAAGTTGTGGTTGATAATTTTGATTTTACAGATTCTATGTATCGGAATATAGAGGGATTTGATCTTGTGGCTTGGATGTATTATAGTAATTATTCGATATTTTACGGTAATTTGTCTTTATTTATGCCTCATATATTGAATTGCTGCGGTAAAACATCCGAGAATTTGCCAGTGAAACACCATTGTATGGAAGGAGAGGAAGAAAATGTTTTTGACGTGAACTATGCTTTGGAAGGAGGAAAGATAACCGGGGTTTCTTTTAAACGTATGAATGGTATGTATGAGTCTGAATGTAAAATAACACTTTCATACTATTGAGATAGGTAGGAATGGTGCGGCATGTCTTTTTATGGGATGTGTCGCATTTATAGTCTTAGGGAACTGTTGTTGCGAAACAGCAGAAATAATAGTTGATAATATTCTTTCGGAAACAGATCTCGCAGGCGGCGGAGTCCTGTAGAAAGTAGTGATTTGACTGTGTTGACGGAAATGTCAAGCTCTTGGGCTACTTCCTTGTAACGTTTGTTTTGCAATACGATGGCATAGACAACGAGGCGTGTCCGTTCTGGCAGTTGATTGACGGCATTCATCAGTTGTTCTATCAGTTCCGGTTCGATTGAAGGAGCGATTTCGTCTATGGCATCATATTTAATTTGTTCAATATCAGAAGTTATGATATGGTTTTGATTGAGTTTGTTGATACAAGTGTTTCTTACGGCTCTGAAAAGATAGGTTGACAGATTGTTGGATCTTATTGTAAGATAACTTTTGTTTTTAATGAATCGGTAAAAGACATCCTGTACTAAATCTTCTGCAGACTCAATGTCACTTGTGTAAGATTTTGCAAGAATGATTAGGGGTTTATAGTAACGTTCAAATAATTTGGAACCACCTTGTTCAAGGTCTTCTTGCAAAAGGCTGATGATGGATTGGTCGGTCAGTGATTCCATAACTTGATTGTTTAGGGTCAAATGTACGATTTTTTTATAAAAAGCAGTTGTTTTTCTGATAAAATAAATTGTTTGTAAAAATAATGGTGAAAGTACACACCCATTTCAGGATTTGTTTGTCTGTCTGATATGGAAGATATGGAAAAAGATATTGATAGGCTTATTATGGATTATTTGTCAAATAATTTGACAGATGAGGAGAGAAATGTTTTGAGAGAATCATTGAAGGATGAAAGCAATAGAAAAGCATTTCGCGAAAAGGTGCAGGTGTATTGGACTCTTCAGAATGTGTCCGTATGGAGACAGTTGGATGATGCCGCTGCATGGGGCAGGACCCAGAAAAAGTTACATAGACGGAATCGTTATATAAAATTGTTGTTAGGTTATGCAGCGTTGGCGGTATTGGCTTTGGGAAGTGTGTTGTTTTTCAGATATCATTCTACGGTGGATGACAGATTGGAGATTCCAGCAGGCGTAACACTTACGTTGGGAGATGGTAAAACGGTGTCTTTGGATGAAATGGGAAGACAATTGTATAGTGCTGACTCTATCTTGAATATTGAATTGAAAGAAGAAGGAAAGTTGGTATATACGGTATTGAAGGAGAAAAACAGCGGTGAAGTTGATGGGGGGAAGGTTCGGTATAATACGCTTACCGTGCCTCGTGGATGTAATTTTTTATTACAACTGAGTGATGGTAGTAAAGTGTGGTTGAATGCAGAATCTACATTGAAATATCCTGAGCGTTTTGAGGCGGCCAATCGGGCTGTGGAACTAGTGGGGGAAGGATATTTTGAAGTGGCTCAAGATTCTACGGCACCTTTTAGTGTTGTAACCGTCGGGTCTAAAATAACGGTATTGGGAACAAGCTTTAATCTAAAATCTTATGACAATGAGCCGGAGATAGTGACTACTTTAGTGACAGGTTGTATCAGACAGTTTTATGAAAATGGAGATACGGTAGTTTTAACTCCTAATGTTCAGGCTGTATATACTAAAAAAAACTGCTCGGTATTGACTCAACAAATCAATACGGCAGAAGCTCTTGGTTGGAAAAACGGAAGATTTATTATGAAGAATCGTCCATTGTGTGAAATATTTGTAGAGTTGGCGAGATGGTACGATGTGGAGGTGGAATATGAAAGTTCTGAATTGCAGGACGTGTGCTATTATTTGAATACGGATCGTTATGAAAATATTCAAACGGTGTTGGATAAATTGGAAAAAACAAATTCTTTGCGTTTTGTTTTGAAAGGAAATAAAGTTGTGATATCGAAATAAAATTGTTTAATCTAATATGAATGAATTGAAATGAAAAAATGCTGTAGGTATTTTGGGTGTATTAGGTTGTATAGGCTTGTTGTGTTGTTTTTATTAATCGGTCAGTCAGGTTATTTATGCGCTCGGTCTTTCGTACAGGATCAGACTGTCAGTATACATAAAAACAATATACTCCTTATTAACCTTTTAGAAGAGATTGAAATGCAGACAGAATACACATTTGTGTATAAATCGGAAGATGTGTCGAAAATCTCGTTAAATGTTAATGCTGATAATCAAAAAGTAGAGGATTTATTAAAAACTTATCTTGCCGGCACAGGATTGGATTTTGAATTTGAAGATAAGTTGATTATTTTGCGTAAAGAGGTCAAGAAGGTAATGGATAATCAAACGGTGAAAGCGATCGTTGTAGAAGGTGTCGTGACGGATAAGAATGGACCGCTGCCGGGAGTGACCGTTATGATCAAAGGAAGCAGTTATGGAGTTACGACAGATGTGGTGGGTAAGTTTCGGATAGAGTTGCCATCACCTAATGTGACATTGGTCTTTTCATTTATAGGAATGCAGACGAAAGAGATTCCTTATAAGGGACAAAACAACCTGAAAGTGGTTATGGAGATGATTTCTACAGAAATGGATGAAGTGGTGATTACGGGTTATCAGGTGATTGATAAGAAGAAATTGACGAGTGCTGTAACTAGCGTTAAGGCTGAGGATATTATGATTCCCGGCACAATGTCTATAGACCAAATGCTGCAAGGACAGATTCCTGATATGATTCTTTCTACAAACTCAGGTGAAGTTGGAATCGCTCCTAAAATTCGAATTAGAGGAACATCAACATTGATTGGCAATCGAGAGCCATTATGGGTGGTGGATGGAATTATTGTACAGGATCCTGTACCTATTGCTCCGGAGGAGTTGAATGACCCTGATTATGTGAATCGTATTGGTAATGCTATTGCAGGTTTAAATCCTAAAGATATAGATCGTATTGATGTTTTAAAAGATGCTTCAGCAACAGCTCTTTATGGGGTAAAGGCTGCCAATGGTGTGATTGTAATTACAACCAAAAAAGGGAAGATAGGACGTCTTGAAGTTAATTATGACTTTTCTGCAACATTTCGTCGCCGTCCTAGATATACTAGCAAACATATTAATTTGATGAATTCACAGCAAAGGGTGGATTTTTCCCGAGACTTGGTTGAGAAGCATCATGTTTATTCAGAGGATGTGAATTTATTGGGATACGAAGGATTGGTAGATCAATTGTATAATAAAACAATTTCTCACGAGCAGTTTGTACGGGAAGTACAGAAAATAGAAACGATGAATACGGATTGGTTCGATTTGTTGATGGATGATGTTTTTTCGCATCAGCATACTGTCAGTATTTCCGGTGGTAATGAGGATATGCGTTATTATTCATCTATAGGATATGCGATTGATAATGACGTGATTTCGGATAATAAGTTTGAGAGATATACAGCAGCATTGAATCTGGATGCTAGTTTGGGAAAACAGGTTCAGTTGGGGTTAAGATTAAATGCTAATCTTGGTAACAAGAAATATAATGCCCAGACAATTAATCCTGTTGATTATGCTTATACTGCTAGTCGTGCAATTCCTGCATACGATGAAGATGGAGATTATTTTTACTATAAAAAGAAGTATAGTTATCAGCAACTATATGATTTTAATATCTTGAATGAGGTAGAGAATGGTTATCAGAAACAGGATAACAGTGCTATTTCTATGACGGTGAACATGCGTTATATGATTGCCGATTGGATAAATCTACAAGGTGTTTTTGCATATTCTTTAGCCAATACAGAGCAGGAAAGTTTTAATGGTGAAAATACATGGTATGCCGCTTGTCTTAGAGGATCAGACTTCGGGCAGTTGGCACCTAAGGGGCAGGAAGGAGGAAGTATGATGCCGTTTGGTGGAGAATTGGGAAAAGATTATACTAGAAATAATTCTTATACAGCACGATTGCAGATTGATATTAATAAGTATTTTGGAGATGATGCGCAACATAATATTGCAGCAAATATTGGTTATGAGGTGAGTTCAAGCAAATATAAGGGATATTCACGGACTGAAAGAGGATATTATGCAGAACGTGGTCGTCAGTTTACGTCGGTAGTTTTGGATGATTATCCTGCTTATAAATCTTGGGTACAGAGTAATTTGCCTGTGGTGTCCGATAATTTGACCAATATGATTTCTGCTTATTTTTCTGTGTCGTACAGTTATAAGAATCTGTTTACTTTAAATGCCAATACCCGAATTGATGGTTCTAATAAATTCGGTAGCCGCAGTAATGAGAAATTGTTGCCGGTATGGTCGGTGTCGGGTTCGTATAATATTTCAGAACATGCGCAGATGGATAATATGTGGATAAGTAATCTTGCCTTACGTTTATCATATGGCTATCAGGGAAATATGCTGAGCGGTCAGTCTCCTGAGATGATTATAAAAAAGTTGCCGTTTAATTCTCATTACAATGAATTGGAAGCTAAGGTAAATGTTTATCCAAATCCGAATTTACGTTGGGAACGTACAAGTTCATTTAATTCAGGGTTGGATTTTGCTTTGTTTAATAATGCCGTGCAGTTGAATGTCTCTTATTATTATAAACATACGAAGGATGCGTTTTTAAATAAACGAATTTCCAGTGTGAACGGTCAAAAAGAGTATGTGATAAATTCCGGTACGATTAATAATCAAGGGTGGAGTATTGATGCAACGATTTCTCCAATTTCGAATGAAAATTTCCGCTGGACTTTCTCTACATCATTTTCAAAAGTATATAATTCTATGGAAACATTGCCGGGAGCGGATCAATATGAATTGTCAGATTTTCTTAGTGGAAATGCTTTGACAAAAGGACATGCAGTGGGGACTTTTTGGTCATATCGCTATATTGGATTGAATCCCAATAATGGAGGACCTGTTTTTAATGATATGCACGACCGTAAGCAAGAATTGGTAGGAAAAAGTAAATATGATACTTATACAACGGTATTGGTCCCTTCTGGAGAAAGGGAACCGACAGCTCAAGGGGGTATCAATAATACATTCCGTTATAAAAACTTTCGTTTGGGGGTGATGTTGAATTATAGTTTGGGTTCAAAGGTAAGATTGTTTGCATTATATAATGACGGATTGAATTTCGATCCGGAAAAGAACGTGAATTATGAATTTATTAACCGTTGGCAACGTCCCGGTGATGAATATCATACCGATGTGCCTAATATTGTAAATGGTTCTGATCCGGAAAGTTTGTCTTATTTAATACATTGGTCCTTGTCTGAACAGGATAACGGCATCCAGATTATTGCCAATAATGCTTGGAGTATGTATGATAATTCGGATTTTAGAGTGGTGACAGGTAATTATTTAAAATGTTCAAATGTAAGCTTGAGTTATGATGTGCCTACGGAAAAATTGTCAAAATTGGGCATTTCAATGTTGACTGCAACAGTTTCAACAACGAATGTTTTTAATATCAGTTCCAAAAAACTGAAAAACCAGACCCCCTTACAGAGCGGTTTCGCTGATGTCAAATTATCAGAAAGACCGACTTGGTCTTTAAGTCTTAGTGTATCGTTTTAAACAATAAGTATTATGAAATATATAGTTGCAATTATATTGATGTGTATGCTGGGGACTTCTTGTGCAAACTTTTTAAAAGAGTATTCGCAAGACCAGGCTTATATTCGAAGTTATGAAGATTTGGATGAATTGCTGATCGGTGAGACTTATATGGAAACGGCATTTGGGAATACAGATGCGTGTTATTTCCCGTATATTCATTTGATGGCAGATGAGACTA
>CAKVCR010000039.1 GCA_934725835.1 uncultured Odoribacter sp. | reverse complement strand
CCACGCTGAACAGCGGAGTCTGCACCAAACTGTCCAAGCCCAAAACACCGTTTTTGGTTTTTTCGCCGGTAGCCAAAGCCGTCCCTGCCGCAGCGGAACAAGTCACAGAGTTGTATCTCGAAAAGGTAGACGCCATGGACACCACCGGGAATTGAGAAAAATTCAACGGATTCACACCGATTCGCCCGGCCAGTTCTTCCCGATACATTTCTGCACCGTTCACCTGATTCACACCCATGCCGTCGCCAATAAAATAAAATACATATTTCGCAACATTACCCTTGCTTTTCCACTGACACTGAGGCAATAAGATTATCACAACACTCATTGCCAATATCCAATAAACAATCTTTTTCATGACAGATTAAATTAATGACACAAATATAAAAAACTTTTTTTTATTCCGGCAAATAGCTTACCTTTGCAAGGATTAAGCAAGATATGACATATTAATCTATAAAAACTACAGAAATGGTTTATTCACAGGAAGTGCAACACATGTGTGTTGTCAAGAAAGGTCCGAACCACGGACCGGCCCCCATTCCGGAAGAAGGGAAATGGGTGAAGGCAAAAGAAATCAAAGACATTTCAGGTTTAACCCACGGTATCGGCTGGTGTGCTCCGCAGCAAGGCGCCTGCAAACTGACTCTTAATATTAAAGAGGGCGTGATTGAAGAGGCATTGGTTGAAACCATCGGCTGTTCGGGCATGACCCACTCAGCTGCCATGGCTGCCGAAATATTACCGGGGAAAACTATTTTGGAAGCATTAAATACAGACTTGGTATGTGACGCCATCAACACAGCCATGCGCGAATTATTCCTGCAGATTGTATACGGACGTTCACAGAGCGCATTCTCTGAAGGCGGTCTGGTTATCGGCGCCGGATTGGAAGACTTAGGGAAAGGTCTCCGCAGTCAGGTGGGAACCATGTTCTCTACAAAAGAGAAAGGCGTTCGCTATCTGGAATTGGCAGAAGGTTATGTAACACGTCTGGCACTTGACGAAGACGATGAAGTGTGCGGATATGAATTCGTACGTCTCGGAGTCATGATGGACCTCATCAAAAAAGGAACCGATGCCAACGAGGCTCTGAAAAAAGCCACTGCAAACTATGGACGTTTTGCCAATGCAGCTAAATATATCGACCCACGTCACCAATAAAAAAGGAGGAACATACCATGGCAAAAAGAGAAATAAAATTTGAAAGTCAGGATCGTCGTATCAATCAGATCAACGCAGTATTGAACTCCTACGGAATTGCTTCTATCGAAGAGGCAGAAGCTATTTGTGCAGAAAAAGGAATCGATCCTTATTTAGAGTGCGAACAGACTCAGAACATTTGTTTTGAAAACGCAAAATGGGCTTATGTTGTAGGTGCTGCTATCGCAATCAAGAAAAATTGTGTGCACGCAGCTGATGCAGCAGAAGCTATCGGCGAAGGCTTACAGGCATTCTGTATCAAAGGTTCTGTGGCCGACGACCGCAAGGTAGGCTTGGGACATGGAAATCTGGCAGCCCGTCTGCTTCGCGAAGAGACTCAGTGTTTTGCATTTTTGGCAGGTCACGAATCTTTTGCAGCAGCAGAAGGAGCTATCAAAATTGCAGAGATGGCCAACAAGGTGCGCAAAAATCCGTTGCGTGTTATCCTGAACGGTTTAGGGAAAGACGCAGCCATGATTATTTCACGTATCAACGGCTTCACATACGTACAGACTGAATTCGACTGCTATACAGGCGACCTGAGAATAGTACGCACCAAAGCATACTCTGACGGTCCTCGTGCAAAAGTCAACTGCTATGGCGCTGACGATGTACGCGAAGGCGTTGCAATCATGTGGAAAGAGGATGTAGACGTATCCATTACCGGGAACTCTACAAACCCGACACGTTTCCAGCACCCGGTTGCAGGAACATATAAAAAAGAACGTGTATTGGCAGGCAAGCCATACTTCTCTGTAGCATCAGGCGGCGGTACGGGACGTACCCTGCACCCGGACAACATGGCTGCAGGTCCTGCTTCATACGGTATGACCGATACTTTGGGACGTATGCACTCTGACGCTCAGTTTGCAGGTTCTTCATCAGTACCGGCACACGTTGAAATGATGGGTTTCCTGGGTATGGGTAACAATCCAATGGTAGGAGCTACTGTTGCAGTTGCCGTATCTGTAGCACAGGCACTGGCAAAATAATACAGGACATCATCCATATAAATAAAATCCCATGAGTCTTTACTCATGGGATTTCTCATTTATAAATATTAATTTTGCTCCCAAATTCTAAAAACGATATGAACACAAAAGCAACCGGCTATATTTTAGGCGCTGTTGCAGCAGCAACGTACGGCATGAACCCGCTATTTGCCCTGCCTCTTTACAAAGCAGGCATGGATCCGGACTCAGTATTATTTCTCAGATACCTGCTGGCGATTCCTATCCTCGGCATTATGCTCAAAAGCAGAGGACGCAATTTCCGTCTGCAACGTAAGGAAATTCTGCCTTTAATCATCATGGGATTAATGGTGGCAATCTCTTCGCTGACTCTTTTTCAAAGCTATAATTACATGGAAGCCGGTATTGCTTCGACACTCTTGTTTGTGTATCCTATCATGGTGGCACTTATCATGGCTGTTTTCTTCAGAGAGAAACTCACCTTACAGACCATTCTATGTATCGGTCTGGCCTTAGGAGGTATTGCCATGCTCTACCAGAACGGAGAAGGAGCAACCCTGAACACGACAGGAGTTCTGCTTGTCATGGCATCCGCTCTTTCCTATGCAATATATATAGTAGGCGTCAACCAATCAACCTTAAAAGATGTCGCCACGCTTAAACTGACCTTCTATGTATTATTATTCGGGCTCAGTCTTTTCTTAGTAAGAGTAGACTTCGGACGCAGTCTGCATATTGTCCATGAATGGTATACGTGGCTCAACCTATTGGCTTTGGCGGCATTCCCGACAGCGATGTCCTTCCTTTGCACCACCAGAGCGATACAGTATATCGGCTCGACACCCACCGCCATCTTAGGGGCACTTGAACCGGTGACCGCCGTGTTCTTCGGAGTGCTGATATTCGGTGAATCCCTGACTATGCGCATCATTTGCGGAATTGTCATGATTATTGCTGCCGTTTCCATGATTATTGCCGGCAGTAACATCACCACAGCACTCGTGAGATTCAGAAAACTGTTTCCCCGCATATACAAATCGAAGAAATAAGCTAAACAAAAAACATATCCATCGCTCATGAAATATTGGTTTATCGGTATCCTGCTGCTAATAATTTCCGGTTGTACGAAAAGCGACCCCGGCAATGAGAATGACATGCAGATATCAAAAATCGAAATCAGACTGAATGCAAGCATTGCCACCGGGGCTACAAAAACCACTTTCGAAAGCCGGGATCAAATCGGTCTGCATGTTGTGAATCAAGAGGATAACCTCTCGGGAGTGCTACAGCAGCAAGGAAATCATGTGGACAATATGCGTTTCACCTATTCCGGCCAATGGACTCCCGACAAACCGATTTTTTGGAAAGACGGCACAACAAAGGCAGACTTCTATTGCCACTACCCCTATCAGGCTGCACTCGATATCCATTCATGCCCATTCAACACCCGAACAGACCAAAGGAGTGAAGAAAACTACAAAGCCAGCGAGTTTCTGTGGGGTAAAACATCCAACGTCTCTCCGACAGAAACGGCAGTTGACATCGTTGTCCGGCATGTATTCAGCTGCGCACAAATCAAACTGATTCCCGGAAGCGGCTTTACGGCAGAAAGCTTGAAAAATGCAGATATCAAAGTGCAAATCAACCACATATTACCCGACGCAACCATCGATCTTTCCACCGGTCGAGCAAAGGCCAGCGGCACTCCATCCAGCATACACCCCCGGTTTGACGGGACATACTATAAAGCCATTATCGTCCCACAGACCGTTCATAAAAGCGATTTGATTGTCATTCATGTCAATGGCAAGGATTATACGTTGACACAAGAACACACGTTTGAAGCAAACAAACGCCACACATTCACAGTGACAATCAACAAAACCAACAATGGCATCAATGTGGGAGTCGGCAAATGGGAAGACGACCCCATAGACCACGGAGGGAATGCCGAATAACCTTAAAACAACAAAATATGAAAGTACGTCTTATCCACAAAATATTGCATGCAGCTATCATACCAACACTGCTATGTGCATGTCAGAAAAACGAGATTATCAATCATGGCAACGGTTCAAACGGATTCAAAATCAACTTGTCGGGAAAAATCGAGCAGGTAGCGAAAACCCGAGTCAATGATGACGGCTTCTGCGATAAAGACGAGATAGGCATCTATATCGTGGATTACCAAGGAGACAATCCGGGGAAACTACAACTGAACGGGAATCGGGCGACCAACCTCAAGCACACTTTTAATGAAACAGCATACAAATGGGTGCCGGTATACGATGTATACTGGAAAGATAACCAAACGCCAGTAGACATATACGGATACTACCCATTGGGCACCCCGGAAAGTATTGAAGCCTACATATTTGAGATACAGAAAGACCAGTCTAAAGAGGTAATCAATGGCACAATGGGCGGATATGAAGCCAGCGACTTCCTATGGGGGAAAACTCCCCGGGTGGCACCCACAGAACAGGTTGTCAAAATAGCATTCAAACATAGAATGAGCAGCGTCAAAATCACCCTTATCGAGGGTGACGGCTTTACAAAAGACGAATGGACAAGTCTGCCCAAACAGGTTGTTATCAGCAATACCAAACAAAATGCCTCCATTAATTTGGCTACCGGCGTTGTCTCTGCAACAGGCGAAGCATCTGCGACCGGGATAATCCCTTACAAAAAAGGGGATGAATTCCGTGGAATCGTCGTACCCCAAACCATCAGCTCCGGAACAAAACTATTCAACATCAGCATCGGAACAGTGCCCTACACATTCAGCAAATCGGATGATTTCACCTATTCCCCTTCGAAAATGCACAATTTCAGCATCAAAGTCGACAAAAAAGCTTACGACGGCACCTATGTGTTTACCCTCATCGGAGAATCCATCACAGCCTGGGAAAATGATCCAATCAGCCACAATGCAACGGCCAAAGAATATATCGTCATAGAATCCAAAGCCGGCCAACTGAAGGAGTGTATCATTGCAGCAAAGAAAGACTACCAGAAAATACAAAACCTGAAAATCACAGGAGAAATCAATGCCAATGATTTCTATTTCATGAAAGATTACATGCAAATGCTGCAAGCCGTAAATTTAAAAGAGGTGAAAATCAAAGCATTTAAAGGCAACAAGGACAATCAAATTCCCAATGCGGCGTTTTACCAAAAAAAATCACTGGTCCATCTTACACTGCCGGACAAATTGGAATCCATCCAATCGAGTGCCTTTAGCGCATGTGAATCTTTGAGCGGTTCGTTAATTATTCCTGAAGGAGTTACAGAAATCGGTAGCAGCGCTTTCAGCTTCTGCGAAGCATTGTCAGGACGATTATCCCTACCTTCCACACTCAAGCGTATAGGCACCGGTGCTTTTTACAGATGTAAATTCTCCTGTGAACTCATTATTCCGGAAAATGTCGAATCCATTGGGGTCGAATGCTTTTACGGATGTGGCGAATTATACGGGGAGCTGATACTTCCCAATAAACTGAAAAGCCTTGGAGCCAGAGCATTCGGTTTCTGCTTCAACTTAAAAGGTTCCCTGACCATCCCCCAGACTTTGACCGATATTCCAGAATCGGCATTTGCAGGCAGCGGTTTCAATGGGACATTAACCCTGCACGATGGAATCACCAGCATCGGCAGAACGGCATTTGCCGATTGCCATTTCAAAGGAGAGTTAATATTGCCTCAAAAACTGATGCACATCAGCCCCTATTCTTTCCAACGCAACTTATTTTCAGGGGAATTAAAACTGCCGAAGACTCTTGTTGCAATCGGAGAGGGCGCATTCTCTTACAATATTCTACTAACCGGCATCTTGGAAATCCCGGACAACGTCCAAAGCATCGGAAGTGAAGCTTTTACAAATTGTGGGGAATTGGAAGGAATCATTTTCCCTGCCAGCCTGGAATCCATCGGGATTAATGCCTTTAGCAACAATACCGGTGTCAATCGGATTGTCTGCAAAGGGCTCATCCCCCCACATATATCACCAGGAACCTTCTATGGCGTATCCAAGGATAATTTCACCTTGGAGGTCCCGGAAGTCGCAATACAGCAATATCAAACATCTGCCGGCTGGAACGAATTCAAACACATTGCCGCACACCGTAAATTAACATGCCGGCCATCCAGAGTCAGTGTTGTCAATGCGGAATGCACCCGCAAGCTAATATTAAGCGCAGAGGGAGAGTGGGAAGTGGCAAGCAAACCCGCCTGGTGTGACCTCTCAGCCATAAACGGCACGCAAAAAGCAGAACTTGACCTCACCATTCACAGCATGCCCAAAGGTGCGCCTATGCGCGAAGGTGATATCGTATTTGCACTAAAAGACAAAGATTATACCATCCGCTGCCATATTACCCAATACGACTACAAATATGACGAAGACGAAATCATCACCCTACAAACACACACAAAGGGCAATGGTGTCAATCTGGTGTTCTTAGGCGACGGTTACAACGCCAAAGATGTGTCGGAGGGACTTTATCTACAGGATATAAAGGAGCAGGTGGAACACTTCTTCAACATCGAGCCCTACCGCACCTACCGCGACTATTTCAACATATACACTGCGATAGCCGTGTCGCCGGAAAACGGTATCAATACCGTAAACACCATCCGGCAAACCAAATTCGGGACAACATTCACCGGTAAGAACGGACTGACAGGAAATTACAACGACATTTTCGATTATGCCTTGAAAAAACCTACCGTGAACAAAGGCAATATAAACCGAAGTCTTATTATCGTCACCCCCAATACATCGGATTATGGCGGAACCTGTCACATGTGGGAGGACGGCTCTGCCATTGCATTCTGTCCCAAGAGTTCGTACAACTATCCGCTGGATACCCGAGGAATCGTCCAGCACGAAGCAGGCGGACACGGATTCGGGAAACTGGCAGATGAATACATCCACCACAATGAGTTTATAGATTTCTGCCACTGTTCATGCTGCAAACACGTAGAGGCAGTGAATCGGGGTCATTCGTTAGGATGGTATCAGAACATTTCATTAACCGGAAAAATGCACGAAGTGCCCTGGGCTCATCTAATCTTCGACAAGCGATACAGCAACTATGTTGACATATTTGAAGGAGGTTTTATGCACAGCAAAGGAGTATTCAGGTCCGAACAGAACAGCTGTATGAACAACAACATTCCCTATTACAATGCCATCAGCCGCGAAAGCATTGTAAAACGCATCATGGAATATGCCGGAGAGAGCTACTCATTTGAAGAATTTGTCAAAAATGACAAGACGGACATCTCAATAAGCACCCGCTCTTCAAATAAATTCGACGGAGTCAACACCCGCAACAACTGTCACGAACCTATTATCCATAAAGGGAAACCTGAGATTTTAAAATAATTGCCCAAACCAAGAGATATGAAATTACACAAGACATTATTCGGTTTTATCACTCTTTGCTTTCTGAGCAACACAGCCTGCGAAACCACCAAAGGCAGCGATGACGGGATGCTGGTCCCGGAGGATGGCGTCATGACTTTCAATGTCGTTCATCCGGCACAGACACGAGCAACGGATGCCGGCTTTGAAACGGATGATTGCATCGGACTATACATCACAGAACAAAATCTCCCTCTCGAGTCTGCCGGCAACTATGTCACGAATAGCAAGCTCACATATGATGGAATCATTTGGACTCCAGAGCAAAAGATATTCTGGAATGACAAAAGTTACGATATTTTCGCTTACTATCCTCATCAGAGTCCTGTAACCACCATCAGCGACCTACCTTTTGAAATTGCCTCCGACCAAACAACGAAGGAAGGATATGAAGCAAGCGATTTTCTGTGGGCAACCCGAAAGAACACCGGCGGTAGCCAAGAACCTGTCAATCTCATATTCTCTCACCGACTGTCAAAGATGAATATCCGGCTAATCAAGGGTGATGACTACGAAGGAGAACTGCCGGAGAAGGCAGAAGTATATATACATAACACAGTCACTTCAGCCACTATCGACCTGAACGTCGGCATTGTCACCCCCAATAGGTACGGAACATCCCGCTCCATCAAAGCAAAAAAAACAAACAAACAGTTATATTCCGCAATAGTTGTTCCCCAAAGAATCAATAACCGCCAGCCATTGATTGAAATAATCATGGAGGGAGTGTCGTATATTGTAGAGAGCTCCTTTGTCTTTAAATCCGGTATCCAGCACTCCATTACCCTGGTGATTTCGAAAAATCCGGAACAAACCAAAATAGAGATTGGCGGAGAAATTGAAAATTGGGAGTCACAGAATAAGTAATTGAATAAAATACAGCTATATAATCATCGTAACTATCTATAGTTTCCGTATATTTGCTGAATGAAGCAGTTTATTTATCTATGGGTTTTATTATACATGTTTGCAGCCTGCACCAAACAGCAGGCAATAATCACCCATATACCTGCACAAATCAACCATACAAGCCATTGTTGGACTCTTCTAAACCTAAACAACACAAGTGACAGGTCAGGAACATTTAAACAACAGCCATCGCCCGTTGTCAATAACCTTTTCTCTGTTCCTGACACTATAGGATTGTTGCAATTATATCATATTGACAACCCTGATACACCTGTCTGTGCACATAAGTTTTCACAAATCGGGCATTTCTTTGAAGACGTCACTTTCGCACAACAAAAAGCAGAAACGCCGCTATTGCTCATTAACAAACAGGGGGAGACTATTAAAACCATCGAATATCCGGAATACGGGAGAGTTTTAATGGCACATAACTTTAAAGAGGGGTTGGCTTTAATTTATACAGAGAATCAAAAATATGGCTATATCAACACAAACGGAGACATCGTCATCAAACCATACTATGACTATGCATACGATTTTTCGGATGGGATTGCCATCGTCGGCATTGCCAATTCGAACGAGCAGATTGCATATTCGGCAATCAACAATAAAGGCGTCGTACTATTCAATATTCAGGCGCAAAACAGCCGTTTAAACGGAACTTTCTCGTGCAACCGATTGTTATATAAGAATCAGCACCGTTGTGCATATTTTGACAAGCAAGGGAATACCGTTCTATATCTCCCTAAAGATATTATCGAAGCATCCGAATTCAAGCATGGTGTAGCCTTAGTCCTCACTACGAAGGGGGTTGGACTTATCTCAAAAAATGGGGAAATCACCATTCCCTGCCAGCATGAACAAGGTCGTATTCTCGGTCCCCGACACATTGCAATCAAGAAGAACGGCAAATGGGGTCTAACCGATTCCGATGGTAAACTTCTTACGGATTTGATATATGATGATATATCGGAATACTACCATAACAATCTCGCCATAGCCCGTATCGGCAATATTGCATTCATGATTAACAAGCAAGGGCAAGCCGTTGACACAACACACTATCGGTCTATTGTCCATGACCCCATTGTAATCGGGAAAAGGGCACAGGTTTTTACGCTCTACACCCCACAGGAAAGTGTAGAAGAAATTGTTGTTCAAGAGCCACCTGCCGAGCAGAACCTTGTCTATTCAAATAATCCCTTCAGACAGGAAGCTCAAAGAATCATTGCCGGGCAATTATCGGATGTAGATTCCCAAAATCGGAAAATCATTTTAGAGTACATGGAAAAATTCCGTGCATCATACATTACCAAAGACATCGATTTCCTTGAGCAATTATTTAGCGAAGATGCTCTGATTATTGTCGGCAAAGTAGTGAAAAAAGCTCCGGAGAACAGAGCCCGATACTTTTCAACGGAACAAATTGTATATAATCTGAAAAGCAAACGGGAATACATCAACCGCCTTAAACATGTGTTTGAAGCCAATCAGAAGATTCAAATAAATTTCAGCCGTTTCCAAATCAAGAGACATCCGACAATTCCGGGAATATACGGTGTCACAGTACGACAAGGCTACACCTCTGACCTGTATTCAGACGAAGGTTATCTGTTCCTTTTATGGGATTTCCGAAATTCCCAAGCGCCACAGATACATGTGCGAACCTGGCAGCCTACATTGCTTGACAACAACACCCCATTGCCGGAACAAGAGATATTCAGTATACGAAACTTTAATATAGAATAAGATGAAAAAATACTTTCTAATCATATTATTCTTAGCCACGGCATCTGTTGCCCATGCACAAACATTTGAGATACATTCCTTCCGTTTATTAGCAAATGATATCACGGCATGGGTGAATCCGGTGCGCGACCTTAATAATGAGGCATGCGCACTACTGAAAATTGTAGCTGATACATCCTTTTCCTTCTCAACTCCTTTAGGCATTGTAAAGAGAAAAAATAATGTCGGAGAAGTATGGCTGTATATCCCTAATGGAAGCATACAAATAACCATAAAGCACCCTGTTTGGGGCATTTTACGCGATTACACATTTCCATCCCCTCTCGAGTCCCGCCTCAGCTACGAGTTAACCATCTCTCCGCCGCCGGTTGTCGAACAGAGAATTGAACCCGTTGCACTAATTGCCGGAAAACGCAAACTGCCTTCACCCCAAATAGATGTCACCTCTATCCGAAATGTC
This sequence comes from uncultured Odoribacter sp., assembly GCA_934725835.1. Taxonomy (GTDB): domain Bacteria; phylum Bacteroidota; class Bacteroidia; order Bacteroidales; family Marinifilaceae; genus Odoribacter. The sequence goes on along the minus strand of CAKVCR010000039.1, from coordinate 3,190 downwards.
CGTTTAGGGCAATTATCACCAAAGCCATTTGCAGGCTTCGCATTGCTGACCGCAGGCATTTATCACTCGAAGCCTTCGCTTGGAATTTTTGCAGCAATACAAAGAAAACATGGAGTCTTTGTCCATTACCAAAGTAATTTTAACAGACTTCATGTCATCGGGACATGCGATGAAAACGGAGTCATAACTGACAACAATTACACAGCCTATTATAGCGGACGAACACAGCAACAAAGATATACCATTTCTATAGGCGGAGTACACCATATTGCCCGACTTTTTCATCTATACGAGGGAATTGGTTTTGGGAAATATACTGTCGGCTGGGAGACCATTGATAATGACTATTTAAAAAATAAAGACCTTTCCACAAAAGGCATTGCAGCAGAATTCGGAGTAATTATCAAAATAAGGAAATTTGCTTTATCCACCGGAATTCTAACAATCAAAGGTAAACACTGGGAACCTAATGTAGGTTTTGGTATAAACATTTAAAACATGAAACATATTGTGCTATATACATTTATATTACTTCTTGCACTGGCAGCCTGCAACGAAGATACAAAACCTGACATCTTTCCGCCTACACTTACTTTGTATGAAGCCAGAGGAATTACGCGTACATCTGCCATCATTTCCGGCAACATCCTTTTAAATGGAAAGGGGATTGTATCCGATGTCCGATTTCGATATGCAACAAATCCAGAATTCACAAATTACCAAGAAGTAATAATAAATGAAACAGAAGGGAATATAGAGACTCAGCTGACAGACTTGAAACCGGGTCAAAAATATTATTATACCCTTATAGCCGGAAATGGTTATAATCATATAACAACAACCATAAATAGCTTCCAAACGAGTCCAAACACCGTTCCACTCATAGAAAATATCACACTTGTATACAAAGGCCCCTTAAGTGCCGGAGTACGCTGTAAAGTGACAAACGATGGCGGAGTTCCCTTAACTTTACTTGGATTTAAATATCAAAAGACAGGAGAGCCGACCATCAATTTTAGTGCTGCAGAAAGTGATAGTACCGGTGTTTTTCAGGCTCGACTAGCGGGGCTTGACATGAACGCATCCTATCATGTTTGGGCTTATGCCGCCAATACCATTGGCGAGACCAATAGTGTTGGCATTGAGTTCTATACGGATAGTATTATTTATCTGACAAAACCGGGTATGCTACCGGAAATTATACAAGATGAAAAAAAATACGAACTCACCACGCTAAGTGTAGCAGGAGAAATCAATGGTACAGATATACGATTTATTCGCGAAATGGCAGGTGTAAACTATAACAACACTCCAACCGCCGGCAAGTTGACCAGCCTGAATCTGGCAGAAGCTCGTATTGTCGCCGGAGGACGCAGTTACGCAGCTTCCAGATACACAGAAACGGACATACTTGGTTTTGCAACATTCCATGGTTGCACCAATCTAAAAGAGATTATTCTCCCCTATTCATTAAAGATTATCAGTTACAATGCCTTTAAGGATTGCAGGGACTTGACCTCTTTAATCATTCCGGATAATGTTGTCAGCTACACGCCATCAGAGGGTTGTTCCCACTTAGAAGAGATTCAAGTCTCGAAGTTCAACAAGACATACTCTACAGAAAACGGCATCCTTTATGACAAACACAAAGAAATCCTTGTGCAATTTCCAGAAGGGAAAAAGACAAAGACAATACATTTTCTCGAATCTGTCAAGACATTAGCCGACTATTCTTTACAACACTGTCAAGCAGATACAATCATAGTATCCGATAACATTACAGAACTCGGTCAGTACGTTTTTAGGAATTCTTCCATTCAATACATCGAACTTTCTGTTGACAAACTACCGATGTCCTCTTTTCAAGGGTGTACCTCATTAAAAACCGTCAAACTAGGAAAACAACTTATGCATATCGGAGCCTACTGTTTTTCAGAGTGCAACATACAACACTTACATATTGCGGCACCAATTCCTCCTACTTGCGATAAATATGCTTTTAGTGGAACTAATATGTTGTCGTATTGCACTCTACACGTTCCATTAAATAGTAAATATACATACCGCCAGAATGCTCCGTGGGAAAGTTTTCACACTATAATGGAAGAGTAGACATTTCTGACTGCAGGTCAACGATTTTCTTTTTATACCCTAGGCTTTCTCTCAAGCCTTGGGTAGGAAATTCTATATCCAATCTCTTTCTCAAATAGCGCCACAATTCTATACTATCCTTAGAAGATTGAAAACTATCTCTCCTCTGTCTCATAAGCCTACTTCGCACAGACAGCCATTCCTCTTGTTCCTCCGCACTCATAGAAGTATTAGAATATACAGGAACAGACCGTTGTACATCGTTCTTTATTATCGCTCCCCCATATTGCCAACCGACCCAAGAAATCAAACCCAAAAACAATATTGCTACGAAAATTAATTTCTTCCTACTATGTATTCTATTATCATATAAAGCCTCTTGAATCTCTTGCGCAGAGGCGAAACGCTTATCCGGCAGTACCTGCGTGCAATGCTGAGCAATTCGAATGAGATACTTATCCTTCAAACGAGTTGCCATTTCAATTAGAACAACACCCAAAGAATAGATGTCAACCCGACAATCCCACGTCGTTTTAGAATCCAATAATTCGGGAGCAATATACATTTTTGTACCGGCAGGAATCTTTAGAATATCATAATCATCACAATCAGAAAGCCCGAAATCTATCAACTTCACGTGATTGCCATTGTATGTAATCATAATATTTTCAGGCTTTAAATCTCTATGAACCACCTGTTTATTATGTACATACTGCAAAGCGCTGCAAATATCTTCTGTAAATCGGTAGGCTAATGTTCGTGTCAATTTGCCACTATCCATAAAAGTCCTGAGCGTAATTCCATCCACATATTCCAACAAAATACAAAAGCCTAATTCACTATGCTTTTCCCAACCCAATGTTCTACAGATATGCGGATGCTCCAACTGGTAACCGATATCAAATTCCTTACGCAATAGCTGAACATAGAACTCCTGTCCTAAAAACAATGGTTTCAAGCATTTCAATATATGCAATTTTCCATATCGCCGACAAGTAAACAAACGACTATATCCTGAAGAAGGAGTATAAAATTCTTCTATTTCTCCATTTTCATCTCCGGCAAGTAAATCCTCCCCAATAAAACCTGACGACAATTC
>CAKVCR010000038.1 GCA_934725835.1 uncultured Odoribacter sp. | reverse complement strand
ATAATACAGTGCACTTTTCAATATTTCTCCACACGAATTCTGATAACAAATCAATTCACTTTTTTTTAATTGCAGCTCACTCTTCCCTACAATCTGAGTCTTAAAGACAGATTTCACAGACGAAGAATCATTCCCACAATAAAATAATTCGGGGGAAGTTATATTATCCTCTTTAGCAAATAAATAGCGTTCTGCATTAACGGCCTTTATAAAACGAGAATAAGAATAATCTCCATATACAATGGGCTGATGATTTCCTTTCATGCCATATCTGAACACTCCTTTTTTTCCATCATCCCCTTTAACACTCAACAGTACATTTGCATTTAAATCCAAATTTCCTTTCTTCATAAAACGGAAAATCATCTTTTTTTCACGACCATTACTTAAACGTTTGGTTTTCAGAGAAGACATATCAACACTCCATATATCAAATTCATCATAAAAACAAAATTCCTTATCCCCCTTCAACCATCCTGCCGCACCGAAAGAGGGTGCAACGTCAATGGGTCCATCATAATAAATATCTTCTAAATTTTCAGATATATGCTCTGTTAGATTCAAATACCGCTTATTGTCAATATCATACACCCACCAATTCTTATCCTTAAAATAATATACATATTTTCCTGCTCGAGAAAAATACAAAGACAAAATAGTATTTTCCAACAATAAAGTGCGTTCCCCTGTATTTGAATTAATTAAATACCAATCTCGGTGAGCCTCTCTGAAATGGGGTTGATAAGGTTTATCATCTACTGCCAAGACATATTCTCCATCTGCAGAAATTGAAGAGACTCCTGTCATCGTACTATCAACAATCTGCCTCCATTTCTTTTTCTCCGGCCACCAAGCACATAACAATGCTTTATTTCTATTTTCATAATAACGATTCTTCTGTCTAGATTGTACTTCTTTATCCTTCCAATGCCAAATCATGACAGAATGATTAGGAGCAGTGTTCAATTGTTGCTTAGGCACAATCCCAAAAAACAAAACATTGCCGTTGGCTGACCAATGTGAATTATAATATCTGCTGATTACCATGTCTTGGGACAGATTCCCTGACAATGTCTCTGCCAATGAAAACTGGCGAACACCTTTTGAACTAACTCTCAACAATTTAATATCAGTACGTTGAGTATTATTCAAACTATCAACAACTACTTTAGCAATAGTCAATCCCCATTGAGTCCATTTCAAATTTTCATACCTTCCCAGCTCAATTTCAGGAAGTACAACGGAAGAACTTGCTAAATCCAATATTTCCAAGTGACTCTCATCGCTATCCCCTCTATGCATTAAATAAGCGACATAACGATAGGTTGGATCAAAAGCATATTCACTAATATTAGCAATGCTCTTTATTTGTTGGTTTTTCAAATCATACAAACTGAACTCTTGCCTTTTTTCCAACCTTCCCTTTAAAACCAAATAGCGACTATCAGCAGTAAATAAAAAACTCTCCACTCCTTCAAATACTTTTTTCTGTCCACTATGCAGATTCAATAAGCAAGTCTGATACGCAATTCCTCCCACACTTGCCTTATCCCCCGGCATTGAAAAGACCAACCAATCAGAATTATTTGAAAATTCTGCCATAGAAGCACTTGCAAATTTATATTCTCGTCCAGATTGGATATTACGAATGTGAAGCGTATCTACAAATTGCGCATACTGTACACGCCACATTCCCCATTCTCCATCCGGGGAAATTTCATATTCCAACAACTTATACCACTGCTCAAATTCATGAAAACTAACTTTATCACTATCAGCCCTTCCTATATTTGCATTTCCTAATAAAAAAATATTTATCAAGAAGAAAGTCATTATTTGTTTCACTCGCATTATTGTTTTAGTAATTGTTCCAACATTCTTTTCAACTCCGGATTTGACGGGCGCATAGCATTAACATTGACCCAACGCCCTTCAGGATCGATTAACATAAAACGTGGTACTGATCCTAATTCTATTTCCTTAGGTATTTCGGTCCAATCTCCAGCCCATAATTGTACTCCTCCCAATTGCTTTTGTTTTACAAAATCCTCCCATTTCTTTTTATTTTTATCAATCGAAATGCTGATAAAAACAATATCATGCTGAGCGAACTCTTCTTCTAACTTCTGTAAAGAAGGTATTTCTTGTTTACAAGGCACACACCAGGTGGCCCAAATATCAATGTATTTGTATTTCCCTTTAAAATCCGACACAGCACGCTCATTCCCCTCAATATCCTTATAAATAAAATTAGGGGCCAGTTCTCCTTCTTTCAACACAGATTCCGGACGTCCAACCAAATTCCTGAAACGGGTTCGATATTCGTCATCGGGGAGCATAGATAAGTATAAGCGCTCATATTTACAGAAATCAGCATAATTATCACGAGGCGCTTCTGCTAAAATATATTCAGCTTTCAACACCGAACTTGCCAATTCATCCAAGCGTTCATTCAACGTATAATTTCTATTACGCATTATAAACGTCTGTTTGTAATCAAAGTAACTTCGCAATAAATTGATTCCGTAAGGTTGGTTAAGTAAAGCGTCCGTTTGCTCCGGAAATCTTTTCATTATTTGTTGATAATATTTTGAAGCTTGTTCTTCAGATTCATACATCTGCTGATTTTTAGACAAATATGAAATAAACTCATAAAACATGTCCAACCGGACATACTCTTTTAAAGCATCAATAAAAAATCGATTCTCGCATTTCACTTTCTTCAACCACAAAGATGCTTTATGCTTCACATCGTCAAAAATGGGAAAAAAAGCGCCATACTCCCTTTTATTTGAATTAACGTTCAATTGTCGCTTAAGTTTTCTCCATTCTTCTAAATAATGATTTTCGCATCCTCCAGTCAAAACAGCAAAATTTCCATCTTCCCATTCAAGTTCTATCTCCATTCCTTCCCTCACGAACAAACGGCAATATTTATTGCCATCGTACAAATAATACGTTTTACTCTCTTCCGGTTCAAACATAAATGCAAAGCTGCCATTAAAGGCAATAGAAGTACCAGCATATTTAGCCGATACTCCATTACATACAGTTACCAATTGTATTTCCTGTAAAGATGATTCTCCCACCACTCGCCCTTTAATCGTAGCAAAACCTTCTGCCAACGCACTGCCGGACACAAAAACGCAAATGATAAAACAAAATATTGACAAACTCAATCTCATCAATAACAGATATAAACATTAGACATATAAGGACTCATAAACATTATTTCAGAAGGTTTTCCAGAACCTTCATAGATTTCCGGACCGTCTTTCAATTTATTGGATGTGGTCTCAAATAAATATAATTTATACCTATTCCCATCGCCCGTAACAACAGCCAATTTATCCACTTTTTCACTAATGCTGGGATCCATATAATCAGAATAATCCATAATCAAATGCTTAATCAATACTATCTTTTCTCCAGCGGGAACAACTGGCTGTCCATTTTCCCTCATCACTTTAAATTCTTTTTTATTCTGGAAATCATAATAATACAGCTCATCATTCACCCCAAAATAAAGCATCTGAAACTTACGATTCATCCCGTAACAAGTTGCACCAGCCAATTTACTGTCTGCTACCACAGGGTGAATTTCCATTATTCTGTTTTTCAAATAATCCTCTTCAAAATCGACCAAACACTTCAAATCAAGATAAAATAATGAACGACTTAAATCCTTTTTATTTTGCATCACAACATATCCTTTTCCACCTTCCCACATTCCTTCATCCAAGAATCCGGCATAAATAGGCTCCATATCAGGATAAGCGAGAGGATGTTCAGACTTATTATCATTTTCAAAATACATAATACCGGAATCATTTCTATTTGACGTACAGAACTGCCCGGATTTTTTGTCAAACAACAAAGGAAGCATCGTACCATTTTTAGTAAATATTTCAGATAATTCATAATCTCCTTCCTTAGGAAATTCCAACTTTGCAATACCAAAAGCCCCATTACGGCTTGTGTAAGCATATAACTTGCCATTGTTGATTAACCCGCTCTCTTCTGAACCTTCATACCATTTTTGAGGACTAACAACCGGAACCGTTTCAAAAAACAGTGATTTAAAGTCCGCTAACTGCTTCATATCTGATATACGCACAATCCTTGCTTCTTTTTCAGAGGCCAAGAAAAAACATTTGTTTTTATCAGTCATCTCTCCTTTACTTTCATCCAGCCAGGCATAGTTTTCTATAAATCCCAATGATTTAGGCCGACCTTCCATTGATTGTCCATGTACTTGCAATAACAAATTCTCATTTTTTATACCCCCCCAGAAATAGTCAATATCCGATTTTCCGTTGCTCTCTTTCAGAATATACCATCCTCTGGAATATTTCGATTCAACACTCAAATTCGAATAGACATACTTGGTTATTCCTGTTTCCTTGTCTCGATAGGCAAAAATTAATTGATAAGAAGACAGTGCGAAGGAAACCGTACAATTCAAATCTTGTTCAAAAGATAGCGTATCTATCTTCTTTCGAAAATTCCCCTTATCTAAACACATCCACATACAGTCATAAGCCCGTCCTTTGTCTTCTGATTTTATAACAGGGTGTATATCCAATGTCTCCATAAAATTGACAACATAAGCACTGTCAATTCCGGATATTTCCACCTGGTTTAAATCACGATAATTATAATTCCCCTTATCATCATAACATGACAAACAAAGACAGGGAATCAATACTATAAAAGCTAAATATATTAATTTCATAACTATGTTTTATTTAAGGAAATACTACTTCAAAACCATTTTCATCCCGCAACGGAGGATTATTTTTAGGATCTGCATTATATTTTTCCAATTCATTTTTAATTTTTTTCAAATAAAACTCTCTAATCGCAGCATATTCAAATCCTCCCTTTATATATCGCTTAATACAATCATTGTCCCACTTTTCTCCCGTTGCATTAATCATGAAACGATGTTTTACTTCAGACCAAGGTCCAAGATAAGTCGAACAATAATAATTATTGTCTTTCCACTGAGTAGGACGTTCCAACTTATCAGAAATCACAATCCGTTTTGTCAAATAATTTACTGCTCCGGTTTCAAAATCATTTGAAGGTAACAAATGTAATTTTAAAACGTAGGCATTTTTCTTTAAATTATCATCTGTTCTTTTTACAACGACTCTCAAATTCAATTGATTGTGATTAGCCTGTAACGTTGCCTCATTATTATTACTTTCCAATATTTCAAAATGTTTACCTTCAACTGCAGGATACTCCATATCAACATAGTTAGAATCAACTATTTGCTGAGGATTATCCACATCGTACACGTACTTCCACTCTTTCACCACCTGCTCAAACCTTACTACTCTATCAAAATCAACAACTTCTCCCCCAGACATAATGGAAATATTCAATGTGTCAACTTGCTTTTCATCTGTAAAATAAGCAAATGTATAGACTTCATCTGTTTGGGTTGCAAACTGTACCATATTGTCTCCCTTAAAAGACATATAATCTGATGTACAACTTGAAATCAACCACATAACAGAAACTATTCCAAAAAAATATTTTAATCTCATATATTTTCTCATTTTAATCAATTACTCATTATATTTAATTTCATTTTTGGGTAGTGGCAGTACGTATACGCTTTCACTTCCCGGTATATTACTCCACTTGATTGTTTCATCATTACGTCTTTTATTCTGATAGAATTGCTGACCTTCCCCATAAAACTCCTTATTATACTCGTCTGCAACAAATGCATTTTTCTTATTGACATCTGCTGCCGTCATATCCAAAGAAATATTACGGACACGTACCAATTCATCCACCAAAGGTTGGTAAACAACAGCATCATCGCTACATTCAATCGCAATTAAATACATTTCGTATAAACGAATAAGAGGTATTTGCTCCCTTGAAGCAACTATAGCATCACCTTGCTTATACTTCATCAAAACGTAACGCGTTGAAGACGTCCCTTTTATCTGCTTCCATAATTCAGCCTTTCTGATATCTGTGACATCATTTTGAAACAAATCTTTCTCTATCAAACTCTTTGTTTGCTCTACACCGCCTCCACGATAAAAATACTCCTCTGTGATTTCCTCTAAATTATACACATGCATGGAGAACAAATGCTCAGAACTTGCTATATAATCCTTATTTGTAAAATCAGCACTTTGTGTCAATTTAAATTTATTTCCAACAATCACTTTATTTGCATATTCTACAGCCTTTTCTTTATTTTGAATCCACAAATAGAAACGTGCCTTTAGAGCCATCACAGCCCAATAATTCATACGATTCTGCCTATAAGTAAAATAATCATCTTTGATATCTTTATGCTCAACTTGGTTTAAAAGGGCTTCCGCATCATTCAAATCTTTTTCCAAAAAGGTAATATATTCCTGCCATGTATGAACGGGCAAATTTTCACGAGATACTTTTTGAGCATAAGCTAGTATCTTTGCATTTGTCTGTTTACCGGGTATAGGACCATACAAACGCAACAAATCGAAGTGCAAGAAAGCACGCAATCCCAAAGCCTCACCTTTAACCATATTATAGATATCAGATGATAACACCCCATTATCTACGAATGATAACAAATTATTAATATTAACAATTGCACTGTAAAAAGAGGTGTATATGCCATCTATCAGGCTTTCAACAGAAGCATTTTTATAGTCAAACATGCTTACATAACCTTCTGTACTCGAAGCATTCACCTTCCAATGTTGAGCAAGATTCTCTGTAAAGTCCATTGTTAAGGTCCTGCCATAAAGCTTCTTGTTTTTCATTTGTATGTAAACTCCGGTCAAAGCATTTTTAAAACCATTTTCTGTTGAAAACATTTCTTCTTGCTCCACGCGATTTGTCGGTTTTACGTCCAACCAATTGCTACATCCTACAAACAATAAAATATAACAACTTAACATGTAATATGTAAATTTCTTCATATCATTTATTCTTTAAAAAATTGCTGAAAGAGAGAAAGTAAATCTTCTGGAGAATGGATAAAATATACCACGTTCTTGTTTGACTGTAGAAACTCGGAACAAATTATCCGTACTGAAAGCTACGGACAAATGCTGCATGCCCAAATATGACTTGACCCAGTTCTGTGTAAAATCATATCTTAATTGAACGTTCTGACATTCCAATGTATTCTCTTTTTGGACAAAACGAGACGTCATCTGAGTTGCCGATTTATCCTTAATATCTTTAAAGAACGTATGGTCCCCCGGTTTTTTCCAACGCTCGTCATAAACACGTCTGTCAACATTATATTTCATATCTGCATTTTCCACTCTATTAATTAATGTTGAATTGTACAGATGACCACCCAAACGATATCCAAACGATAAATTAACACTCAAATCCCTCCAAGTAAACATCGTATTGATATTTCCTCTATATTTGGGGTCCTCCACTCCACAAGCTCGTTTATCACGGGCATCCCATATATACGTGACATTATCAAAACGATCCAGATATAGTTCTTTTCCTGTACTTGGGTCAATTCCCAATGAAGGTACCACATAGATAGTCCTTAAAGCTTCCCCTTCGCGATACAAAAAATTAGGGTTCGAACCTCCGTTAGCTTCCAATTCTTCGTTTGCAATCTTTAAAGCATCTGAAATCTTGACAATTTTATTTTTTTCATAAATCATACTTGCAGACAAGGACCATATCAGATTCTTTTCTGTATTACGAATCAGAAAGCCGGAAGCAGATAGTTCCAATCCGGAATTCCTCACTTCTCCAATATTTGCCGTATAACTGGGGAAACCATTTGCAAGCGGCAGATACATTTCAGATAACAGATTGTCTGTTGTATTTCTATAAATATCTGCATTTATCTTTAACCTATTCTTTAAAAATGCCAATTCCAAACCGAGATTCCATTTATCAGTACGTTGCCACTCCAAATCCTCATTAGCCAATCCCATCAAATGCGAACCGAACCAATAACGGTATCTGTCTTCTGTATAATATTCATATGTTGCCAAGGCTTGATAAGCATTAAAGTTTACAGAGCCGGTCTCTGCATATGAAGCACGTAATTTCAATCGATCAAGCCACTCTACATTTTCCATGAATTTCTCCTGATGTATATTCCATCCCAAACCGAAAGAGTAAAAGGGAGCAAAACGCTTTGAACTACCAAATTGAGAAGCTCCATCTATACGATATGCTATATCTGCAAAATAACGATTATCATAAATATAATTTAAGTTTCCTGTCACTCCCAAACGTCTATCAACAGTTTCCGAACCACTCGGCTTTGAATCTTTCTCATACTGCAATGCCATTGACAACATTTTCAAATTAGATTGCGGGAATCCCTCCATCGTAAAAGAATAGGACATTGATTCAGAATGGGCCAAATTATAGTTTAAACCCACATACAATTCATGTTTCTCTAATAATGTACGGGAATAACTCAAAGTAACATCCCAATCATAATTGAATCCCTTCCCTGAAGAATACACGTATTTACCTTTTCTAAATATTTCAGATTCCGAATAATCTTTAAAATCTGTATGTTCTGCCGGTTTAAAATTATCGCCATCATTTATAATTTTAGACAGACCGACCCTTGTGCGCAACGTAACTCCTTTCCAGGGATTCCATTCAACGGCAAAATTATTAGTAATCGTTGTGCTTGTTGTTCTATTCACCAAGTCCAAGGTTGCATTATACAACGGATTTTCAGGTCCCGGATTATACAAATCATTTGACTCTTCCAGTTCCTTTAGTGCCTTACCATTTTCATCGACACCAGTCCAGTAAGGATTCAATGCCACATATTGGTCAAATGAACCATAAGGAGACTCATTCGATTCGCTCAAACCAACCTCCAGATTATTTCTGAATAACAGAGTCCCGTATTCATACAGCAAATCAACATTACCATTAAATGTCTTACGTTCAGAACCTTTCATAACGCCTTTAACATCATTATATTGAACAGATGCAGAATAACGGAATCCTCCATCTCCTCCTCCTTCCAAACGCAAATTATGCTTATGACCGACTCCTGTACGTAAAGGCTTTGACAACCAATAAGTATCTACTCCTCTTTCAACAGCCTCCTTAATCTTAGTATAACGTTCTTGCAAACGCATCACTTCATTTGAAAAAGTTCCATTATACAACCCGGCATCAACCTCTAATTGTAATTTTTCTCTGGCATTCAATACATCATAATCCGTTAAATCTGGAACTTCAATATTCAAACTTCCTCTATATGACAAACGTAATTTACCAATCTCCGGACGTTTGGTTTCTATAACAACAACGCCGTTAGCTCCTCTAGAACCATAAATAGCTGTCGCAGAACCATCTTTCAATAAAGTTATCGAACTGATATCTTCATCATTCAAATCCAACATACGGGATAAAGATATTTCGAAACCATCTAGAACAATCAGCGGAGTATTTAAATTCACTTTAGTTTCATTTTTCAAATCTTCAACAGTAGGCAAACTTGATGTACCTCGGATTTGAACTTCCGGCAAATGATTCGGGTCAGAACCATAAATGTTATTCTCTACAATATTAAATGTCGGATCTATATTTTTCAGTGTCGACAATAAATTTCTTCCACGAAAAGTCTTCAATTCTTTTTCTGTAATAGTTGAAACCGAACCTGTAAAACTCTCTTTCGATTTCTTGAAAATACCTGTTACAACAACATCTTCCAACTCATTTACAGCCATCTTCATCACCACTACCAATTCAGAGACATCTTTTCTCGCATCAACAGCCAATTCCTTATTTTCCATACCTATCATAGTAAACAACAATACATGTTGTTGAACTGGTACAGCGAACGAGAATTTACCGTCAGCATCCGTTGCCGAACCCAATTGAGTTCCTTTAATAATTACAGTAACTCCAGGCAAAGGCAAACCTTTTTCATCTATTACGCGACCTTTTACAGTAACCGAAGACTGTTGTTGTGCAGCAAGATTACGTTCTTTTACAACAATTACACCTTCGCTTTTTTCAAACCCCAAATTTGTAGATTCAAGAATACGGTTTAGAGCATCTTCTACAGAAAGCTGTTTCAAGCTTAGGTTTTCACAACGAATATTTTTCAATAAATTCTCGTTGTAAAGGATTTTAACTCCCGTTTGATCCTTGATTTTCATCAGAACACTGCTCAACGATTCCGAATTTATCTCCAAATTTACTCTTTCCTGTTGAGCATAAACGGATGCCTGCACCGAAAATGTCTGTAACACAATCAGAATACAAGTCATGCGCATCACTAAAAAGAACTTCTTTTGCAGAATAGATGATATAATACTATCACCCAACCGACTTTTTCTCATAAAGTTGTTATGCATACTATTGGTATTAAATTAATAAATAATTGATAATAATATCGTTATCTAAATATCTTTTCTCGAATAAATACAGTCTTACCTTGTACTTCAAAATGTACGTTTGAACCCATTTCAAACAATCGGAGGAAAGTATGTATATCTGTATATTTATCTAGATTACCGGAAAATTCCAGTTTTTTCAACCGTTCATTTTCAAATACAAATCCAATGTCATACCATCGAGACAAAATGAGCATGATCTTTTCCAAAGATTCCCCTTGAAATGACAAACGATTTTCCTTCCAGCTAATGAAGTTGTCTACATTTACCTTTTGCACAACTGTTCGACTATATTCCTTCCCCCATGTTGCCTGTTCCCCCGGATGTAATGTAACTGTCTGCATATTTTTATTTGCAAATGACACCCTTCCTTCCACTAATGTTGTCGCAACAAGCGCATCTTCAGGATAACATTTCACATTAAATTCTGTACCCAATACTTTCACCTCCCCCAACAATGTCTTCACAACAAAAGGAGAGCTGCCATTTTTTGCTACGTCAAAATAGGCTTCTCCACCCAATTTTACTTCACGATATTTTTTTGAAAAAACAACAGGAAATTCTATCCACGAATCTGAATTCATCCAAACATGTGTCCCATCGGACAATTTCAACATATACATTCCCCCTCGAGGGACTTCAATCCGATTTACAGCCAAAGAATCATACGTATTCTCGTCTACGGAAGAATATTTTAATCCAACCGAATCCGCCGTAACAACCACTACACCATCTTCATGCAGATATTGTCTACCTTTTCCCAAAGCCACCTTTTGTCCATCTGAACGAATCAACAAAGCCTTTGTTTCAACCGATTGTATTTCAGAATTGGCAATCTCAAAAGAAGATATCGATTCTTTTTCAAAAGTCAACAACAACACACAAACAATAGCAACACAGGCAGCAGAACTTGCCCACACGCCAATCCGAATCCACTTTTTCCACATACCATGCCTTTTCATCTGCAGGAATGCCTTCTTGCCATTAAAACGCTTTCTCTCTTCCAAACATCCCTCCATGTACTCGGCATCCAACAACTTGTCTACAATCGATTCTAGTTGCTCATCCTCATGCACGACTCCAGTTTCCCCTAACAAAGAAGATGTTGCTTTATCAACAGCAAGCTTTGATTTACAATATATGTCTTCCCATTTCATTTTCGTTGTATAAAAAATACAGTCATAGACACCTGAAAAGAGGAAACGGGTGACAAAAAAACAAATTATTTACCGATAATCATACAAACAACATACCTATCACCACAATCCACAAATCACCAAGCTGCTCACGTACAAAAGTATATGCCCTTTTTTTCTGAGTTTTCACAGTATTTTCAGATATCCCCATTTTATCTGCAATTTCCTTCACTTTTTCACCTTTCATACTGCGCAGCAATATTTGTTTCTGCTGTTCCGGCAAATGTGAAATTACCGAATAAAATCGAGTAATAGCTTCCTCTTCCAAGGCCATTTCTATACCATCAGCTTCTTGAATATCTACAATCCAAGCTTCATGAATCTTTCTTGCACGTTGTTTATCACGGATATAATTAAGAGAAGTATTATAGACAGAATGATACAAATATGCAGTAATGACTTTTACTTCATTGAAACAGAGATTAGAATGCCAAAGTTTAATCAATATATTTTGCACTATGTCTTCAGCCACCTGAGCATCTCCTGTAATCTTTGTAGAATAACAGCATAATGGAGCATAGAAATAATCGTACAATTCAGCCCATGCCTGCTCTTCTTTACGATTAACTCCATCCAAAAAATACTTGTATTCCATTTTATTTTCCTTAAATCAAAATCATTGCATTACTATCCTAACATAAATCTTAAATACAGAGCACTGCTATATACATTTCTGTTATTCAAATACAAACATCTGACTCCTTGCATAAATCTGCGCTAAAGGTAATTATTTCTCAACGTATATCGCACAAATATCCATATTTATTGGAAAAGAAATTCTATTTACCATCGTAAGAAAACGCATAAGAATTATTGTTTCAACGTTGAAAAAATGTATTTTAACCCAAGTCAGTTTTAATTATAATTGTCACCAAGGGATTAACATAATGTGAGTCCGATGAATTCAAAATAAGGTAAGCTGAGTGACGATTGTTCCAATCACATTGATACACGACACTATTGGGGAACTGCTGTATGCAGCAATTGCTCTCAAAAGGTTGACAATGAAATTATCAAAGAGTGCTTGCTTTCGGTTTGCCGAGCAGAAGCTGGTTCAAGACCGGCTTCCAGGTTCACTTGGCGGCGTAGCCGATGAAGGAGTTTATAGATTCGGAGATTCTATGATTTTAGATTAAATGATTTCGACTACACAACCAACGCTTCATTAAATCACTGAATCAAAAACTCCCTCCCGGCTTCGACGTACTCCCTCCTCTTCGGTAATCACTTAACCGAACGGTTTTCCCGCCTATGCAGGAAGGCGTTAGTAATAGTTTTTAAATATTAGGAAGAGCGTTTAAAATCTTTTCGGCGTCTGAGGAAGAAGGACGAACAGCTTTAGGGTTTATAATCTTGCCATCAGGATTAATAAGAATGAAATGAGGGATGCCGTTGATATTATAATCCCGTTGGAATTGACTCCCTCGTCCAAGCAAAAGTTGAACTCCGGAGAGTTCTCCCGATTTGACCATTTTTTCCCATGCTGCTTTGTCCTCATCAGTGGAAAGACCGAGGAAGGTGATGTTTTTCCCTTCCATTTTCTTTTCCAGTTCTTTCAGGTAGGGCATTTCTCTTTTGCAGGGACCGCACCACGTTGCCCACATATCGATATATAAATACTTCCCTTTGAAATCCTTCAAGGAATAAGTTTTGCCGTTAATGTCTTTTGCTTCGAAGTCCGGGGAAAGTTTTCCGGCAGCGGCAATATTCCAATTGTCGTACTCTGTTTTATAGGCAGCCCGTAAAGTCGGGTCCGTCACGTAGGTATTGTAAATATTTTCCATTTCGGTGATATTATTAATACCGTTTTTCTTTATCTGTCTGACTGCGATTTCATTAAGAAGAGATTGTTTTAGCTTGTCATTTTTGAAATGTTGAGCGATATATTTCATTCGGGCAACATTTTTATTGTAAATGTCGGAGATTTCTTTATCCTTGCTTCCAAGTATAAGAGCGGACTCTATAATAAATTCCCTGTAAATGTCGAGGTCAATCAAACTCTCATCCTCTTGTACATATTGTTCCAACGTTGAATAATACTCTTCGTTCGGACGATAAGTCGTGTCGAACATGACATGCCCCATAGGATACATGATCAGACTGACCAGATATGAATATTTAATTCGTCCTTCTTCCAGTTTTACAAATTCGGGATTTGTCGTTTCCAATTTCCGAGCTTTCAGTAAAGCGGTAGCCTCGTCTATCTTCTCGTTGGCAAGACTCATAATCCCGTCCAATGAACGCTCGTAATCGGGGGGATTTATCGAGGCATAAGTGATAGAATTAAGATATTCTATCACCGGAGCATTCTTTCCCTCGAATTTCATGCCGTCCATAAAATTGTTGGCATCAAAAGAAATCGTTACACAATCGCCTTTTCGGAAAAAAACATTCTTAGCTTCCTCACCATAAAACAGCCGGGCGTATATCACATCGCCCTGCAATGTACAGGTGGCTTCCCCGTGTTTGTCCAGATTCATTTCCTTGATTATTTCCGGGCTGACAACAATGGCAATCTTGGAATAGGTCATATTTTGCACTTTGAAGTTCACGACAATATCGTCGTTGTTCTTCTGTGAACAAGAGCAAGCGAGCAAGAGTAAAATAATAAATATAAAGCTTCTCATTTCAAGTATATATTAATAATTAATAATTAATCATAGATTTCCTGCATGGCAGCATCCAGCCATCCGCCTCTTGCATTTACGTTAATAATCTTTCCCTTGTCGTCTACAAGAATAGAAGAAGGAACTCCGGTCAGGTTATATCCTCGGAATGCCGTTCTGTCTTGATCCAGTAATTGTCCCCACGGCAGTTTTTCTTCTTCCAGGACTTGTTTCCAATTTTTAGGATCACTGTCAATGGAAATGCTCACGATATTAAAACCTTTGGAATGGTATCTACTGTATGTATCACGCATATGAGGAATTTCCGCACGGCAGGGACCGCACCATGA
>CAKVCR010000037.1 GCA_934725835.1 uncultured Odoribacter sp. | reverse complement strand
GACATGTGGTAATGCTCTATACTTTTAGAACTCCATGTTCTATGTGCAATATACGTTTGTACGCCGTGCTGAATTTGCAGCCTGCTTATACCGCCTTTCATTCAAAGCATACAATGAATCCTTTTTTCAAAGAATAAAATTATGCCGCCCCTATATCACCGGAAAAACTACCTCAAATAATCTAACGTAAATCAATAGTCCAATTCAGACCTTGAATCTTAACGTCCAATTCTCTCAATTGACGGGCATAATTATCCGTCTCTTTCTGAAGTTCAGATACATTTATAGTTCGAATACTCTTCAATTCGCTTCTTCCATAGCGAGTATCATTTTCAGAAACATGCTTCAGCAATTCTCTCAATAATGCCACCCGCATAGAAAGCGTATCCTTACGAGCCATCAAACGTGTCAGATTCTCTCCGTCACACACAGTATGCATATTCGTATCATTAATCCGATAAATCAATTCCTCCAATTGGACCAGAGTTTCATTCAGTTCTTTGAACAACTCCTCTACATTCTCGGCAGGTTCATCACCTTCCTGTACTTTTGCACTGTTTTTCAACCGAAGTTTCAATTGAATCACACGTTTCTGTAAATCAGCTCGTAAGCTGAGAGCTTCTGCAAGTTTCATATTCATTCTGTATTATAATCAACATGAACAAAGCTACTAAATTATTTCGAGAATTTCCGAATTGATTAAAAAAAATCGCCAAATCCTTTGGAGTTTATTCAAAAATCTATACTTTTGCACCCGAGTTCATTGCTCAGGTGGCGGAATTGGTAGACGCGCTGGACTCAAAATCCAGTGTCCTCAACAGACGTGCGGGTTCGATTCCCGCCCTGAGTACAAAAGGCGAAGAGTCAGGTTTATCCTGACTCTTTTTTTATGCAACATAAACAAGTAACAATTACAGCGACTTATGATTTCAGTTGACGCATTGACCGTAGAATTTGGCGATAGAGCTTTATTTAAGGACATCTCTTTTCAAATTAACGAAAAAGACAGAATAGCCCTTATGGGTAAAAACGGAGCAGGGAAATCAACCCTATTAAAGATTCTGGCTGGAGAACGGAAGCCTACCCGCGGGAATGTTTCTGCACCTAAAGATACTGTCATAGCCTACCTCCCTCAACATTTAATGACAGAAGATGGAAGGACTGTGTACGAAGAAGCATCACAAGCTTTTGCTCATCTGTTCGCTATGGAAAAACGCATCGACGAACTAAATCAGCAACTGACAGAGCGCACAGACTATGAATCGCCGGAATATTTCAAGCTCATTGAAGAAGTTTCTGCACTAAGTGAAAAATTCTATAGCATTGATCTTACCCACTTTGAAGCAGATGTAGAGAAAACACTTTTAGGCTTGGGATTCAAACGCGAATACCTACAACGTCAAACCAGCGATTTCAGCGGCGGTTGGCGCATGCGTATCGAACTGGCCAAAATGTTGCTGAAAAATCCGGATGTACTGCTTCTTGACGAACCTACCAACCACTTGGACATTGATTCTATTCAATGGCTGGAAGAATTTCTAATAAACAACGGTAAAGCGGTCGTAGTCATCTCTCACGATAAAACATTTATCGACAATATCACGACCCGCACCATTGAAGTGACAATGGGACGTATCTACGACTATAAAGTAAACTATTCAAAATATCTGGAACTTCGCAAAGAACGCCGAGCACAACAACAGAAGGCCTACGACGAACAGCAAAAGATGATTGCAGAGACGAAAGAATTCATCGAACGTTTCAAAGGGACTTACTCAAAAACACTACAGGTACAATCCCGTGTAAAAATGTTGGAGAAACTGGAAATTCTAGAAGTAGACGAAGAGGATACCTCTGCATTGCGCCTGAAATTTCCACCGTCACCACGCTCTGGCAGCTATCCTGTCATTGTCGATGATCTATCCAAACACTATGGCGATTACGAAGTATTCAACCATGCAGGTTTCTCCATCCAACGCGGCGAAAAAGTTGCTTTTGTTGGAAGGAATGGCGAAGGTAAATCAACCTTAGTAAAATGCCTCATGGGAGATATCACAGACTACACTGGCAAACTGACATTAGGACATAACGTCCAAATAGGCTACTTTGCACAAAACGCAGCCTCACTGATGGACGAAGATTTAACTGTTTTCCAAACTGTTGATGACGTAACACCATTGGAACTGAAAAGCAATACGAAAAACTTGCTCGGAGCCTTTATGTTCAGCGGTGACGATATTGACAAAAAAGTAAAAGTGCTGTCTGGAGGAGAAAGAACACGTCTTGCCATGATAAAACTATTGCTTCAACCGGTCAATCTACTGATTCTTGATGAGCCTACCAATCATCTGGATTTAAAAACTAAAGACATTTTAAAAAATGCCTTAATCGACTTCGACGGGACTGTAATTGTCGTATCTCACGACCGTGATTTCCTCAATGGGTTGGTAACAAAAGTGTATGAATTCAGCAATAAAAAAGTGACAGAACACTTAGAAGACATCAACGGTTTCCTTCGCAAAAAGAAAATGGAAAACTTAAGAGAAATTGAAAAAAGAAACGCATGATAAAAATGCCGTTTGTCTGTCTTGATTAGATGGAACAAACGGCATTTTTATCAATACAATCTATTTTAGATTACTCATCTCCTCCACCCAACACCTTATACAGTTGTACTGTAGTCAGAAGTTCGTCACGAATTGCATTATTCAAACCAATCTGAGCATCAAAATAACTACGCTGAGCATCAAGGACATCCAAATAATTGGTAATACCATTGATATACTCCAGAGTTGCCAGATTAAGAACTGAATGGGACGCTTTTTCCAATTTCTGACGAGATTCCCGAATTTCACGACTTTTAAATGATGCAATCAAAGCATTGCTGACTTCCGAAAAGGCAGTCAAGACTGTCTGTTGATAGGCACATATTTCCTGCTCCCTCACTGCCTTTGCAGCACGCAATTTGGCTCGATTCTTACCCATATTGAATACAGGTTCCAACAATTCTCCTCCGAAAAAATAGTAAGGAGATTTTAGAAAATCAGACAATGATTTACTCTCCAATCCTGCTTTACCTGTCAGTGTTATTTTAGGAAACAGACTTGTAAAAGCAATTCCCACTTTGGCATGTGCAGCGCGCAACTTATATTCTGCTTGTACGATATCAGGTCGACGTTCCAACAATTGTGAAGGCAAACCTACAGGAAGTGTTTCCGGTAATGTTTGCTCAACCAAACCCTGTCCGCGCTGTGCCTTTCCCGGATACTGACCTGCCAAAAGAGCAATTTGATTCTCTTTTGTCCGGATGCTTTTTTCCAATCCAGGAATCAATGTCTGTGTACGAGCAAGCTCCACCTGTGCCTGGCGTAAAGGGGTTTCTGATGTCAAACCACCCTCAAAACGAAGCCTCGCCAACCGCACTCCCTCTTGACGGGCTGTCAATGTCTGCTTGACAATGGCAAGCTCTTGATCCAAAGCAATCAATTCAAAATAAGCCTGCGCCACTTGCGCTATCAAAGTAATACGCAAAGCACGTTGACCGGCCACACTGCCAAGATAATCCGCAATAGCAGCCTGATTTCCCCAACGCAATTTTCCCCAAACATCCAACTCCCAGGACAACAATCCTTTACCGCCATACGTCTCACTTATAGAAGCAGCATCTTTATATTCGCCTACAAACTGTGCATCAATCTTAGGGAACATATCAGCTCTACTAATCCGTCTGCTTTCCATCATCTCTTTCACTCTCGCGGCAGCTGCCTGTAAATTTTTATTATACACAAGTGCCCGATGTATTAAACGCTGCAAAACAGTATCTTGATAAAGTTCAGACCAGTGGATTCCACTAACAGAAGTCGAATCTCCTTGCATCCCATCAATACTTTCAGGCAAATCCAATCCCGGCCGGGTGTATTTCTTGCCCAATTTACAAGAAGATATTGACATCGCCATGACTATCAGCCCCCATATATATATTCTCTTCATAGAATTGAAATTATAAATCAAACAAAAAAACTCTTTATTCCGGCAATCTTATCTCTTAATTTGTAAATCATCACAAAAAAGAAAGGAACAAGTACAATACCCACAGTTATCGCAACGATCATACCAAAGAACACACCGGTACCTATTGAATGACGACTAGCAGAACCTGGACCCGATGCCATTACCAAAGGCAACATTCCCAATACAAATGCCAATGAGGTCATCAATATCGGACGGAAACGAAGCGAAGCGGCAGTCTTAGCTGCAGTAATAACATCAACACCTTTATCTACTTCCATTTTAGCAAATTCAACAATCAAAATTGCATTCTTAGCTGCCAGGCCAACCAAAGTCACCAAACCAATCTGAAAATAAATATCATTATTCAACCCCAAAACGGCAATTCCCAAATAAGCCCCCAATCCAGCAACAGGCAATGAAAGCAACACGGATATCGGCACCAGCCAACTTTCATACAGGGCTGCCAAAAACAAGAATACAAAAAGGAATACTAACGATAATACTAGTCCCATCTGCCCTTCCGCCTGTTTTTCTTGATACGAGAGACCACTCCATTCAAGTCCTATAGTTTCCGGCAAATGTTCACGGGCAATCTTTTCTAGTTCATTCATCACTTCTCCAGAGCTATATCCAGAAGCTGCATTACCACGGATAATCGCAGTGGTAAACATATTAAAGCGACGGATGCTTCCAGGTCCTGTGGTATATTCTGCTTCACCTAAAGCTGTCAATGGCACCATATTTCCATTGGATGCACGCACAAAAAACATCCCAATATTGTCACGACGTGCACGGTAACTGGCCTCAGCTTGAATATACACTTTGTACACACGGTTGAACATATTAAAATCGTTAACATAAACCGAGCCCGTATAAGCCTTCATGGTAGAAAATATATCTGCCATTGGAATACCAAGAAACTTAGCTTTATCACGGTCTACATCAAAATACAACTGAGGGATTTCTGCCTGCAATGAGGATGAAAGACCTGCAAAGGCATCACTCTTAGAAGCGTAGTACATTAGTGTATCCACGGCGGCTACCAATTTTTCAAAAGATGCCCCGCCACGAGCCTCTACCTGCAATTCAAATCCACCGGACGTTCCTAATCCTGGAATTACTGGCGGTTTCGAAAAATACACTTTCGACTCCGGATATAGCACAAACTCTTTACGAGCCTCTTCAATCACCTCATCCACTCCCATATTATCCCCCTTTCTCTCTTTCCAGGGGCGTAAAATAACAGTCAATTCAGCTCGCGCCTGACTGGTCCCTACGCGAGGACTGGAACCGATCACATTTTGCACATATTCCACTGCCGGCAAATTCTTCAAAAACTCAACAGCTCGGTCGGTAATAATACGTGTACGCTCTAATGTCGCACCTTCAGGAAGTTCCAGCTCGACTTTAAAATACCCCTGATCTTCTTCAGGAATAAAACTACTTGGAATAATACGATTCAAAACAAAAATAAATATGATTACGATACCAAATCCAGCCAAAACACTACGAGGATACTTGATTGCCTGTGTCAATGTATTGACATATTTGTTGTTCCCCGATGCCAACCAAGCATTGATTTTACGAAAAACCACATTCTTCTTTCCGTGAGACGGACGCAAAATGATAGCACACATCGCCGGACTAAGCGTCAATGCTACAACAGCAGAAATTAATACAGACACTACAATCGTAACGGCAAACTGACGGTATAGCAAACCTGTAATTCCACCCAAGAAACTTACGGGAACAAATACTGCCGCCAATACCAAAGAAGTTGCTATCAATGCACCTGTCAATCCTTCCATGGCTTTCTTTGTTGCCTGATAAGGAGTCAGATCTTCTTTTTCCATGTAATTTTCAACAGCTTCCACCACTACAATCGCATCATCTACAACGATACCAATAGAAAGTATCAAACCCAACAACGTCAATAAATTCAGAGAGAACCCCATAGCAAGCATTACACCGAAAGTTCCCACCAATGAAATAGGCACAGCAACCAATGGCACCAATGATGCCCGCCAATTCTGCAAAGAAAGAAACACGACCAAAATCACCAATATCAAGGCTTCAAATAAAGTCTTATACACTTCATGGATTGACTGTGAAATATAAGAAGTGATATCAAAAGGAATGTCATACTCCAAACCTTCCGGGAAATTTTTACTAATCTCCTCCATTGCTTTGCGGACATTATCTGCCACCTCTACAGCATTTGCGCCGGGAACAGTATAAATACCTAACACAGCAGCATTTGCACCATTCATTCCACTCTCCGTTGTGTAAGAAGAGGCCTCCAAAGAAACTCGGGCCACATCTCTCACGCGAATAATAGATCCATCCGGATTTGCACGGACAACAATATTCTCAAACTCTTCAACCGTAGACAAACGTCCTTGAGCAATGATAGGAATCGTTATATCCTGTCCATTTATCGGCTGCTTACCCAATTCACCGGCAGCCGACTCTCGATTCTGATCTTTTAAAGCATCCTGCAAATCCTTTACAGTCAGCCCAAAATTCGCCATACGATCAGGCATCACCCATAAAATCATACCATAATAACGGCTACCTATATTGGATACACGTCCGACTCCCGGGATGCGCTTAATTATATCTGCAACATTGATTGTTGCAAAGTTGCTCAAATATATCTCATCAAAACGCGGATCTTCAGACGTCAGTGTCAAAGTCATCAACTGATTAGACGATTGTTTTTCTACTGAAATACCATTTTGCACCACCTCCGACGGCAAACGGGATTCTGCCAATTTTACACGGTTTTGTATCTCTACCGCAGCCAATTCCGGATTAGTAGAAATATCAAAAGTCACACTGATGGACAAACCGCCCGAATTTGAACTACTGGACTCCATATAAAGCATACCGGGAGTTCCATTCAATTCCTGTTCTATTGGAGTAGCAACGGCCTGCGACACAGTCTGAGCGCTTGCCCCCGGATAGGATGCCGATATTTTCACCATCGGCGGTGTAATCTGTGGATATTGGTCTATTGGCAACAAATAGAGACCAATGCAACCAATCACCACAATCAATATAGACAATACCGCCGAAAAAATAGGACGGTCTATAAAAAAAGTCACTTTCATACGATACTTCTCATTCTATTCACTAATCATTTTTATCTGCTCCTTCATCCTTGTCCTTCTTCCAACGTTCATCTGTTTCCGGGACAAGCAAAACGCCAGGAGTCAGCTTATGATAACCTTCTGTCACTACTAATTCATTCGGGCCTAAACCTCTTTCCACAACCACGTAATTATCAAATTCAGGACCTGTCTCTATCAGACGTTTCTCCGCAGTACTATCCCGCCGCATCACATAAACGTGCGCTCCTCCTTTTTCAATTTTCACTGCTTTGACCGGCACCACCACTGCATCTTCGCGCATATCCAGCAACAATTTCACTTTAGTAAACTGTCCGGGCAACAACTTTCTGTCCGGATTAGCGATACTTGCACGCACACCAAACGTTCCGGTTTTCGGGTCCACCTGCGGGTCTGCAAAATCCACAATTCCACGCTCCGGATAAACAGAATTATCTGCAAGAGTCACAATAATTGAAGGTTGCCATGAACGGGAAGTATCCTGCTCTCCCAAACGGACATTGCGTTGCTGACTACGCAAATAATCCAACGCAGTCAAACTAAAATCCACCGACACTGTATCACTGGCAACTATCGTTGCCAACAAAGCCTTAGTCCCAGATCCTACCAAAGCCCCTATATCTGCACAACGCTCACTGATATATCCCGTAATTGGGGAACGTACCGTTGTATAACTCAACTCCAATTCTGCCTGCGACAAATCTGCCCGACTCATAGCCACATTCGCCTTTGCACTTTCGTATGCTGCTACAGCATTATCTAAATCCAGCTGACTGGCTGCATTCTGCTCATACAACGGACGTAAACGCTCAACGTCACGTCCGGTTTTCAACTCCTGTGCCTCATCTTTTTTCAACTGAGCTGCCGCTTTATCCACACGAGCCCTATATATGTCCTGATTAATAATAAACAAAGGCTGATTACGCTTCACTTTCTTACCTTCTTCAAACAGCATTTTTTCCAGATACCCTTCAACACGTGCACGCACTTCTACAAATTGTTTTGCACGAACACGTCCAACATACTCTCCAAAAATCTCTACATCTTTCACTCCGACCTGCTCTACAATCACCGGAATACGTTCCTGAACTTTCTCGCGCTTACATCCCATAAAGGCAATCAATAGACCAAACAGAGACCAAATTACATTTCTTTTAAGTATCATTCCACTATTGTTATTTTTTATTTCTTATCCTACTCTAAGATGAAAATTATATGCCAAAAATTTGATGCGCAAAGGTACATCAAAAAATGTATTATCAAAGTTTACTGGTTATCAATACATAAACATATTATCTCATCATATTCCACTTGTATACCTCAAGAACTCACGATTTTATTTTGAGGAAATATTCCACACGAAAACAACGATTTTCCACAACTGTATGAAAATTTCGTTAAAACCAATTTTCACGTTAAAAAAAAGCATACATTCGTCTTGCATACAACAACAAAAACAATTTAAAATTTTATACCATGAAAAAGTTGACATTCATTTTATTGACAGCAATCTTTATTCCTTGGGGAGCGTACGCTCAATTAGGCAAGCAAATGGCCAAATACCATAAAAAATCAGGAGTCAGTGTTACTCAATTGGATAAAAGTCTGTACGGACTATATCAAAACGAAAATCTTTCATCCGAAATGAAGGACATGCTACAAAAACTCAATGAAATAAATATATTAACCATCACCCCCGGCATTTGCAAACCGGAAGAATGCGAAAAAATACTCTCGCAATTTCACAACCTATTGGAAGGGAAAAATGAATATCGCCTCATCAAAAGCAACTATAGTGAAGAAAATGAACAATTAGTATATGCCCGCAGCGAAGCAGACAAAGTGACCGACTTAGTAGTATGGAACGTATCTCCATACCAAGCCGATATCATTGAATTGCGTGGAAAGATTCAGACCGACCGCATCACTCTTCTTCCTCAGGCACTGAACATAAATGGTTTAAAATTGCTTGCCACACTGTCATCTTCTGCCAACATGCAATCAAAAAGCAATAAGGACATGGGAAATATGCTACAATCCTTAGAAGGGTTGATGGGTGGTTTATTCAGCGGCTTAGACTCAGATTTTTTCTCTGGTATGGAGCAACGGCTCAAAGATGTATTTCCATCAGCCATTGATAGTACCGGTTCTTTCAACATTTCCAATATGCTGCAACCCGAGAGCATGAAAACTATCGAACAATATTTTCAATCACTGGGACAAGACGGAAATATCACCAGTAACTCTATCCAGATTACAGAAGAAAATGGCAAAACCAAACTGAAAATTGATTCCCAAAATTCGGATATAACCTACATTATTGATGGAGAACAAGCCCCTAAAGATAATGTTCAAATGCCTGAAAAAATCATGAATGTTAATCTTATTCCATCAAAAGAAGATATCAAAAAATCATATCTTTTTGTCACATCTCAAAAACAATTAGGAACATTCACCAACTTTAAAAATGGTGTACTCAGTTTCCGTTACAACAATCAGGATTACAAATACAATCTTAGCAAAGTAGAGAATCCACTACTTGTCATAAATGGACATCTTTCAGATTCTTTTGATATAAATCCGGCATCCATTCTACAGATTCGCCCACTCAGCCAGATTGAAAAAAAATTCGGTTACTACCCCAATGCAGAGGTTATCATCAATACAAAATAAAACACTAAAGGATGTGTGTGTAATGCATCAAAAACAATAATTATGGACACAAAACTATCCACATTTCTGCTGGCAAGCATCGGCATCGTGTCGCAAGTGCCAGCCGGTGCCTGCACGGGCATCACCCTCAAAAGCAAGGACGGTGCCATCGTCGCGGCACGTACCATCGAATGGGCGGAAAGCGTCATGAACAGCATGTATGTAGTGGTTCCCCGGAACCAGGAACTCCAGTCACTCACCCCCACGGGGATGGACGGGATCAAGTTCAGGAGCAAGCACGGGTACGTGGGAGTGGCGGTAGAACAGAAGGAATTCATGGTGGAAGGAATCAACGAGAAAGGTCTTTCCGCCGGACTCTTCTACTTTCCCGGCTATGGCAAATACCAGCCTTACGACGCTTCCCTGAAAGACAAGTGCCTGGCCGACTTCCAGGTGGTATCCTACGTCCTGGCGGAATGCGGCACCCTGGACGAGGTGAAAGGGGCACTGGAGAAAGTCCGCGTCATCCATATCGACCCCCGTTCGTCCACCGTGCATTGGCGGTTCACCGAGCCCTCGGGCAGACAAACGGTATTGGAAATCGTGAACGGGCAGATGCACTTTTACGATAACCCGCTGGGAGTATTGACCAACTCGCCGGGTATCGAATGGCATTGGACCAACCTGAACAATTACATCAACCTCCAACCGGGCAACGCTCCCGAACACCCGTTCGGCCCGTTGGAGATGAAGAATTTCGGGCATGGAAGCGGCATGCAGGGATTACCCGGAGACTTCACCCCTCCATCCCGTTTCGTCCGTGCCGCCTTCTTCCAGCTTACCGCACCGGAACAACCGGACGCACGGGAAAGCGTCTTTCAGGCCTTTCATATCCTGAACAACTTCGACATCCCGATGGGAACCGAACTCGCCTGGGGAAAGGCTCCCGCCGATATGCCCAGTGCCACCCAGTTCACCGTCGCATCGGACACCCGCAACCGGATGATTTATTACCGGACCATGTACAACAGCAACATCCGGTGCATCGACCTGAAAGAGATCGATTTCGACGGGGTGAAATACCACGCAAAGCCCTTGGATGAAACGAAGAGGCAGCCCGTCGAAAAGATAAGCATACGGTAAGACGGTTTGGAACACGTTGCTTTCTTCGTCACACCGGATGAAAGACCCTTCTCCACTTCAGAAGAAAGCGAAAAATCTAAAACATTCTGTCATTCAGAGTGTCAGAGAAGAATCTCAATTACACGAGGCGGGCTTGTTCGAGATTCTTCCTCTCTTCGATCGCCTGAATGACACAAGAGAAGATTTCTGCTAAAATAAAGATTGGACTTCCAACTATATTAACGATGAATCGGGAGCGGACGCGATAACCACTCCCTGGATTGTAGTGTTCCACTTCACGTCCTACGCCAAGCGTTCTTTCCATTCGAACCGATACGCCCGCTTACATTCGATTTGTCCGTTTGGTACAACTCGTACGCCCGATCCAGTGTAAGCCACAGAGTTTCCTCTTCAAGCTTTACATCAATCTTTGTTATACCATCATCGGCGGTGTATATGGTTACCTTATTTTCTTTCATCTCGTAACGGGGTAATTCACCGCATGCAAAATTCACGGATAAATTCCCAAACCATTCGGTTTCGATACGGCATAATCCCGCCGAAAGACACACCTTCAATCAGAACAAACAGAACAAGAGCATCGGGGCATACGAACATTACCACGACACGGGAATACGCGAAGATATCACCAAGAAAACCAACAAGGATTTGACGAAGTCAGGCACCGCCTTAACCGATGACCCGGTAAAATATTCAATAATGTAATTTTTTTATTTCGAGATAGTTGCTCTTTCAACGGGATCCGCTAACGTTGCCCCGGGAAACAGTCACAAGTGACGTTGATTCGTAAAGCATGATAATAGATAGTAATACCTATATTGAAAAGCTCTTCACCGGTCAAAAGGCAATGGACTTATCAAAATCATTACCGGGTTATGCCGTTCGGGGAAGTCATTCCTTCTGAAGAGACTGTTTTTTTCAACATTTGCTTGAATCAGATCATGTCCTCATCATCGATATGGAGAGCCGGAAGAACAAGGCATTCAGGAATCCCGATTACCTGCTGGATCGGGTAGAAAGCAAGATGCGGGATTCCTCCACCTATTATATCATCATTGATGAGGTGCAGGAAGTGGAGGATTTCGTGGAAGTGCTTTCCACGCTGTCCGTAACGGAAGGTGCGGATATACACGTGCCCAGCTCCAACTCCCGGTTCCTTTCATCGGATGTCGTGACCAAATTTCGGAGCAGAGACGATGAAATCCACGTCTAGCCGTTGTCGTTCAGGGAATTTATGTCCGTGTACGAGGATGGAAAAGAAGACGGCTGGACGGAATATCTGATGTATGGGGAAAACAGCCTCAATTACTTGCGCAAGACGGCGATGACAAGAAAACGGACTTCTTGCATCGCCTGTATCGCACGGTATATCTACGGGATATTTACGAGCGGAACAACATTGAGCTGAAACCTGAGTTCGAGGAACTTTCCAAGACGCTTGCATCCAGCGTGGAAGCACCCGTCAACGCGTCCAACATAGCCAACACGTTCAAGTCGGTAAGCAAGGTGCAGGACATTGCGGACAAGACGGTATCTACCTACTTGAGATACATGCAGGATGCGTTCCTAATAGAGAAGGCGGAGAGATACGACATCAAGGGACGTAAATACATCGGGTCGCCGTACAAGTGCTATTATCAGGACATCGATCTTAGAAATGCCATTCTTTCGTTCCGGCAGAACGAACCTACCCACTTGATGGAGAACGTGATTTACAACGAGATACGGGGACGTGGCTGGCCTATCGATGTGGGCAACATCCATCATTGCGTCCACAATGCCGAAGGGCAGCAACAACGAGTAACGTTGGAGGTAGATTTCGTTTGCAACAAAGGAAGTGAGCGGATTTACATCCAGTCGACCTGGCGTATGCCGGACGGGGAGAAGATGGAACAGGCAAAGCGTTCGCTGCGACTAGTGGGCGATTCATTCCGAAAACTCCTGGTTGTGGGTGAACATACCAAATCGTGGAACGATGAAAGCGGCATTCAGACAATGAGCATCTATGATTTCCTGCTTGACATGGCAAGTACGGAAAGGTTATGACGGTAATGATTCCCACTACCGGGACCCGTTGGGACTTCCCCCCCCCTATAACGTATGCCCATGCTGCCGGTTTTATTGAACAAGCGAATAACGTTTAGAGTATGTCGCCGTTTTCGTCACACTGGATGAGACAGACAGACATGCCGTAGGTTTCTCCATACGTAGCGTCTGTTATGACATGAAGTTCCTGAATTACAATACTTGTTACCAGATAATTACTGTAATTCCAAACCAATGTCGAAGACATGAGTAGGCAGTCGTTTCCGTAAATGCCTACCCAAGCATTAGAGTATTGGTATCCAGCACATGGAATGATGACTTCGATATAATCTCTCGCCCAGTATCCCGAAGCGACGATATCATCTATCGTTGGTGTTTCATCATCGGCATCCAATGCCTTGATTTGAATCCTCAAACAGTTCAAGCCAAAGCCGGTTTTCTCCTCGTTAGCCTGCAGAGTGTATATTTCGTAACGACCGACGGCGTACTGGTCCGTACCCTTGAAGCACAACGTATACACGACATTGGCTGTTTCCGTGCCCGCGGAAGCATTCTCGCTGTTCAGCAGGCACGAAGATGTTTCCAGTGAAACATTGAAAGTCGAATCGCCAGAAACGGTCGTTCCATTTTCGTCAGGGGGCATCAGTATTGTCAAGGTACACGGTCTCCGTCAGGATCATCGGGTTACTCCACGTTATCTCTTCTTCACCTCCTTCTATTCCATCTGAATCTGATTCAAAACTGTAGAAAGTGAATGTTGGTCTCGTATAGTCATCGTAGATATGTTGGTTACTCGATAACTCTTCAAAAA
Source organism: uncultured Odoribacter sp. (assembly GCA_934725835.1). GTDB lineage: Bacteria > Bacteroidota > Bacteroidia > Bacteroidales > Marinifilaceae > Odoribacter. Next base: position 908 of record CAKVCR010000037.1, on the reverse strand, counting down.
AGTACGTGTCAACACTTACATCGTTTTGTGAGGTTACATACGAGTCCATAAATGTAATAAAACTAATACCGGTCTTGCCACGAATCAAACAATAGGATTTTACTCACCCGTATTTTTACCGTGTTCAACGAGATCTCAAGTTCTCATGCAATCTCCTTGTAACTCCTCGGAAAGACTGTCAAAAATCATCTTCATAGATATAATATCGAAGATAATTTCACGCCGTTTCGATTTTGTAAGTGCCCTAAAATATTTTTGAATCAGTTAGGCAAGCAACCTGTATAATATCGTATTGGTCGCAATCGACTCGACCACCTCGCAGATGCCAGACAAACTGATAAAAAAACGAGGTGGCTACATAACAGAATCAGACATTGGATATACCTGAAACCGTTCTCTTTGAAAGAGACAGAGGAGTATCTTCAAAGTTGTTCCGTCCATTAGGGCAAATACCAGATATCACAAAGCCATGTGTTCACCTGCGGGGTTCTGTTCAATCTCAAGATACTTGATCCGTAACAATTTTTTACCTAGAATGTTAACAACTAACTGTAATCCCATTCGTATGGCAAAATATACGAAATATTTTTCACAACAAGTGTTAACAAAGACACGATACATACAAGAAGCAAGCAAAACATCTCCTCATCCCGACAAATACTCTTCAAGCTAAATAGTTATCCTTACAAAATATACTATACTCCATTTTTTCAAACACTAAAACTGACAATGAAAAAAAAGATTTTACAATATAGAGTAAAAAAAGATCAATTTCCCATGACTAAAGAAATTAATTCTTATATTTGTTGCGCCCACATGAGATATAAATAACCTGACTTCGTCACTCAAAAAATATGTATATCATAACTTGTTGATAAACAATATTTTGTATCTTCGTGTCACCTAAT
>CAKVCR010000036.1 GCA_934725835.1 uncultured Odoribacter sp. | reverse complement strand
GCTTGGGACTTTTAGGTGCTGGGTCTATGCACCCGGAGACTCTTGTTGAACACATTCATAAAATGAAAAATGCAACAAACAAGCCTTGGGAGTAAATGTGCCACTGCTCTATCCGGAGATAGACAAACTCATGGAAATATTAGTCGAAGAAGGTGTAAAAATCGTATTCACCTCTGCCGGAAGTCCTAAAAAATGGACACCTTACCTAAAATCACATGGCATCACCGTGGTACATGTTGTCAGCAGTGCAGCCTTTGCCTGCAAATGCGAAGAAGCCGGTTGCGACGCCATTGTTGCTGAAGGCTTTGAAGCAGGAGGACACAATGGACGTGAAGAAACCACGACGCTAACCCTCATTCCCAATGTTGCAGCACAATGCAGTCTGCCACTGATTGCTGCAGGGGGTATCGCATCCGGCAAAGCGATGCTCGCCACCATGCAACTGGGCGCTGAAGGCGTACAAATCGGCAGCCGCTTTGCTGTTGCTACAGAATCATCAGCTCACCAACACTTCAAAGAACTGGTATGGAACACTCCCGAAGGCGGCACCATGTTGGCACTTAAAAAGATAGCCCCTACCCGATTGATTAAAAATGAATTCTACAATCAGGTTAAAACGTTGGAAGACACAGGAGCCGATGCCGACCATCTAAAAGAACTGCTTGGTAAAGGGCGTGCTAAACAAGGAATCTTTGAGGGGGATATAACTCATGGAGAATTAGAAATAGGCCAAATAGCTTCAATGCTTAATCAGGAAGAAAGCGTTGCAGACATTATTGCAGATATTATCAAAGAATACAATGACTGTCTGCAGAATTGTCAAAACAGTCCACTCTTACCTGAATAACATATTCAAAAAAAACAAGCAACCGAATGATACAATTTACCCGTACCATATTAGACAATGGCTTGACTGTCATCTGTAACAACGATAAGAGTACCCCGTTTGTTTCGGTCAACATCCTATACAAAGTGGGGGCTCGTAACGAACAACCGGAAAAAACCGGTTTTGCACATCTTTTTGAGCACTTGATGTTCGGAGGGTCACAAAATATCCCTGATTATGATCGGCATGTTCAAGCCGCCGGAGGAGACAGCAATGCATATACTACAAACGACTTGACCAATTACTACATCACCATCCCGGCAGCAAATATAGAAACAGCCTTATGGTTGGAGTCCGACCGTATGGCAGCTCTCAGTTTCTCTCAGCATGCGCTTGATGTACAGCGGCAAGTGGTAATTGAAGAATTCAAACAACGATACCTCAACAATCCATATGGCGACTTATGGCTGAAACTTCGTCCTCTAGCTTATAAAGTACACCCTTACCGCTGGGCAACAATCGGCATCTCACCGGAACATATTGAACGTGCAAAATTAGAGGATGTTGAAGCCTTTTTTCATCATTATTATGCACCAGACAATGCAATTATTGCCATCAGCGGTAATATTGAAGAGAGTCGTGCATTGGAACTTGTGGTAAAGTGGTTTGGTGATATACCTCCTTCACATGCAACTCCGGCAATCATTCCACAGGAACCCATACAGACAGAAGAAAGACGTCTTGTTTCAGAAGGGAATGCAGTGCCAGCTGATGCTATATATAAAGTTTTCCACATGGGAAGAAGAGACAGCGATAATTTTTACGCTTGCGACATTATCTCCGACATATTGTCCAATGGTCAATCAGCCCGTCTCTACGTCAATTTAGTTAAAAACAGCCGATTATTTTCCGGCATAGATGCCTACATCACCGGTGATATGGACCCAGGACTATTCATTTTCAGCGGCAAACTGTCGGAAGGCACTGATATTCGACAGGCTGAAGCAGCCATTGACTCAGAGATAGACAAATTCATCCATGAAACTATCACAGAGCGTGAACTTCAAAAAGTCATCAACAAAACTGAAGCACGTATTTCATATAGCGAAATCAACTATCAGAATAAAGCATGTAACCTTGCTTTTTTTGAATTTTTAGGAGATATCAATCTCATCAATTCCGAATGCTCTCGCTATAATAACATAAACATCGAACAAATCAGAGAGACCGCCAAAGACATATTCCGGCGTGAAAACAGCTCTACCCTATATTACCTAAAACAATAACGACCTAAGACTTTCAACAATGATACAAAGAGATATAGCCCCTGCTTTAACACCTCTATTCGAACCTAACCTTTTGCCTTACCAACGATTCACCTTGGACAACGGCATAGAAGTGGTATATATCCACGATCCTTCTCAAGAAGTGTTCAAAATAGATGTTGTCTTTGAAGCCGGAATATATTACCAAACACAACCTCTTGTTGCCTCCACTGCCATCAACATGCTTAATGAAGGTACTTCCCAACACACAGCGGAGGAGATTGCCGACCTGTTTGATTTTTATGGAGCCTATACAGACTTTAATTGCGGACTCAACAAATCTGAATTGAGTCTGATATCGCTTACGAAATATGCTCCCCAGACTATTGGTATGCTAGCAGAACTGCTGCTTGACAGTATTATTCCTGAAAAAGAATTGGATATATTCCTTACTAATAAACGCCAGGAATTTCTAGTCAATCAGGAAAAGACATCCTACATGGCAAGAAAAAAATTCTCTGAAGTATTTTTCGGTAGCAGCCATCCCTATTCAAACATCGTCAAGGAGAGCGATTTTCTCAACGTTTCCTCAACATCGGTACGGGATTTCTATCACAAACACATCAATGCACAAAATTGCCGCATCATGATATGTGGCAATGTCAACAAGCAAGTGCTACAAACAGTATCCGAACAATTTGGACAACTGGCAAAATCTACTACTCCCATCACAGACCCCACACGCCCATTTTCTCCGGAACAGACCGGGCGTTACCATGTCACAAAAGCCAATGCCATGCAGACCAGTATCCGCATCGGTAAATCCGGTGTTCGTCTATTGGACGATGATTATGCCGGTTATATGCTCCTGAATACTATTCTGGGAGGATACTTCGGTTCTCGATTGATGTCAAACATCCGCGAAGATAAAGGCTATACCTATGGCATTAATTCTTTCAATGTGTCCATGCCGCAAGGCAGTTATTGGTGTATCGCAGCAGACGTAAATAATGAGTACACCGACTCCACTATCGAGGAGACCTTTAAAGAGATCAGCCGCTTAAAACAAGAACCTGTCGGCCACGAAGAGATGGAACTCGTAAAAAACTTTCTCCATGGCGACCTGCTTCGCGAACTTGACGGCGTATTCTCCCAATCGGATGCCCTCAAGCACAAACTTAACTACTTCACCGACAACCGTATATATATCGACCTGATTCACCGAATCAAAAGATGCACTGCAGACGAACTTCTCCGTCTTGCCAATAAATATTGGGACACAGAAGATATGTATATTGTCACTGCAGGGAAATAACGCTTTTTTATATCCACAACTTATCAATTATAATGCAGAAACAGGCATCATTTCCAATATTATTATTATTTTTGTAAAATAACTTCTAAATATTACCATCATGATTACATTTATTATTTGGCTGATTGGTACGATATTAGTTATCAAAGCCATCATCGAAATCTTCAACATGAAAGGCGACACAGTCAAAAAGCTACTCTTTGTCATTCTACTATTGTTAACCAGCTGGTTAGGATTGGCATTCTACTATTTTTATGCCAAAGACAAAATGCCACAGTGGCTATAAATAAGGACTTGCACTACATAAAAAGCGAGACTCCTCCATGAAAAGAAGTCTCGCTTTTTTTATTGATGCGTATGACTATACCACCTTAAAATCTGAAACTCAAATAAAATCGGGGACCTTTGGCTGAAAACGTCACATCTGAACTCTTTTCGCCATCAAAACCACAGTCCAACTTCGTATCGCCCCAACGCTGCTCTATGCCCAAGGATATCACTCGCCATGAAATGGAAGCACCATAAGTGAAATAAGTGGCATACTTTCCTTGGAACCCGTCATTGTAAATCATAGAATAGCAAGGCAACACTCGAAAATAAATTGCCACCTTCAACACATCCACCGGATTTACCGTCAGCGAAGGTCCGAACATCATTCCCGCCTCACCTTTATACAAATCGGACGATTCCTCATCACCTTCTTCTCCGTAAGAGAATCCCTCCTCTTCATTCGGATAAAATCCTTCATTATACTCGTACGGCAGTTTGGCATACGAAGCTACGTTCAAATCGAAATACGTCCAGTCCAATCCAAATTTCATCAACCCTAAAATAGGACGTTTGTGCAGATAAAACGTGCGACCTGTAGAAATTCCCATTCCCCAATCGCTATGCTGCCAAACATTGCATTCATTCGTTTTCAAACTTTGCTTATTGTAGGCAATATTAAACCAAGCCTTGCGCTTCGTCCACACCCTTTCCTGTTTTTCTGAACTATAGGGGCTCTCCTTCTGCGCTAGAGCCATACTTACTGTCATCAATGACAGCAGCATCCAAATTACAACTTTTTTCATATTTTTTGATTAAAACCAATTAGTCATACATTGTACTTATACAAATAGTCACTTCACCTTTTCGGATATTCCATTATACCAGATACTTCAATATAAGCACTACAGACAACACATACGTGACAGGCGAAAGTTTAGTCCAATTTCCGCAAAGCACATTAATAAATACGTAAGCCAACATACCTAATATTATACCTTCTGCAATACTAAACGTAAAAGGCATAATAATCAAACATATAAAAGCCGGTATTGCTTCTGTAAAATCTTCCCATGGTATATCACGCACAGCGGTTATCATAAATACACCCACAATCACCAGCACAGCACTAGTAGCCGCCACAGGAATAGCTAAGAAGACAGGAGCCAAAAAGAGCGCTAAAACGAAGAAAAGTGCAGATACCACTGCAGTCAAACCGGTACGTCCACCGGCAGCAATACCAGCAGCGCTTTCCATATAGGTGGTTACTGTATTAGTCCCTAAAACAGCCCCTAAAATAGTTCCTACCGCATCTGCCATAAAAGCTCGCTGCAATCTATTACCATAGCGAGGATCACGCAAAACTTCCACCTTTTCAGACACTCCGACAAGTGTACCCATCGTATCAAAAAAATCAACAAAGAAAAGTGTCAACACCACCATCCACATATCCTTTGTGAAAATCTGAGAAAATTCAAACTGAAAAAATACAGGCTCCAAAGAGGGAGGTGTTGCTACCAAACCATTAAAATGCGTCACTCCCATAGGTATCCCCAACAATGTGGTCAACAGCATACCAAGCAACATTCCTCCTGCCACTTTTTTGGCCAATAGCCATGAAATCATCACAATTCCCAACATCATCAACAAGGGATCACTCGAAGTCAAATCCCCCAAAGCTACAACGGTATCCTTACTAGAAACAACAATACCTGATTGCACAAAACCGTTAAAAGCAATGAAAAGCCCTATCCCCACTCCAATCGCCTTACGCAAAGAAGTAGGGAATGCATCCAACACTAGATTTCGGACCTTGAATAATGTCAGTAACACAAATATGATACCCTCCAATAGCACTGCAGTCAAAGCAAACTGCCACGAGTACCCCATACCGCAACAGACCGTATAAGCAAAAAAAGCATTCAGCCCCATGCCCGAAGCAAGAGAAAACGGCAAATTAGCTCCAAATCCCATTATCAATGTCGCCAAAATAGCAGACAAGGTAGTTGCAGTAAATACAGCACCACTATCCATCCCGGCAGCAGAAAGTATACTCGGATTAACGGCCAAAATATAAGCCATCGTCAAAAATGTAGTAAGACCGGCAAAAAATTCAGTCCTAATAGTAGACCCGCTCCCGCTTATGTGGAAATAACGGTCTAACAAACATGATTTCATATCAAATTAATCAATAATAAATGTCACAAAAGTAGTATTTCCTCATACAATTAGATTGATTATTGGTATATTTTTTGTATTTTTGTTAGCGAACAACTAAAAACGAGAAGACATGAGAACATTGTATCTACTAACAGCATTGTTGCTGCTTGCGCTGACACCGCCTGCAACTGCACAGAAATCATCATCAAAAGAAGCGAAAGCCCGTCAGGCAGAGGAGGCATTCCAAGCCATCCGTGCACTGATTGAAAGCAAGGAATTTCAAATCGAAATCAATCGGGTATTCCCGGCAAGCGGAAGGAATGTATCGCGTTTTAACCCGCGAGGAGAAATGAGTATCAATGACACGATTGCCAAGGGCAACCTGCCTTTCTTCGGGCGTGCCTATAATCTGCCCTATGGAGAAGGAGGCGGAATAGAATTCGACAACAAAATCAAGGACGAAAAGATCAAAATCATTGAGAAAAAGAGAAAAAAATCAATTGTCTACACATTCTCTGTTGCCGGTAAAAATGACCAATACCGCTTCACGATAGAAGCGATGGGAGGAAACAGCTGTTCCATCAGCCTGAATAGCAATAACCGTGCACAAATTTCCTATGCCGGAACAATTTCACCCTTAGAAAAAGAGGAAAAAACAAAATGATAGGAATCACTAAATTATATAAAAACTGACATAAATAGTTAAAACAATCTCTTTAAAACCCTATTTTATCAAGACATAGCCCATAGACTGCAAAACAAAGTGTTTTATAAATCATTTTTTTTATGTAATCTTGCAGTTTAAATGGGATGTGATTTCTATGTCCGAAATCACATAAAGTATTAACCAAATAAATTACTATGTCACTTAAAAGAAATATTCTTGACTTAAGAAAAAGGAAAGAGATTGTACTTCAAGGTGGTGGCGAGGACGCTATTAAAAAGCAAGCTGCAATGGGTAAGCTCACTGCACGCGAGAGGATTGAAGGAATTCTAGACAAAGGTTCATTTCACGAGTATGACATATTCGTAGAACATCAATCAAAAGATTTTGATATGGATAAAAAGGTTCTCCACGGAGACGGCGTTGTTATCGGCACCGGTACCGTATATGGAGAACCTGTTGCTATTTATGCGCAGGACTTTACTGTAGCAGGCGGTTCATTAGGACTGATGCACGCACGTAAAATCACCAAAATCATGGACCATGCCATCAAAATGCGTATGCCGCTCATCGGTATCAACGACTCGGGTGGTGCACGTATCCAGGAAGGTGTTGACGCATTGGCCGGTTATGGAGAAATTTTCTTCCGTAACACTCAGGCTTCCGGTGTTATTCCGCAACTTTCTGTAATTCTTGGTCCTTGTGCCGGTGGTGCTGTTTACTCTCCTGCTTTGACCGACTTCATCTTCGTTGTGGACAACATTTCAAAAATGTTCATCACCGGTCCGGAAGTTGTAAAAACAGTGTTGGGAGAAGAAGTCAGCACAGAAGAACTTGGAGGAGCACGTGTACATGCATGTGTAAGCGGTAACGCTCACTTCTTTGCTTCTACAGAACAGGAATGTTTTGAGCAAATCAAAAAATTGTTGACTTTCATACCTTGGAACAACCAACGCAAAGCAAAAGCATTCCCGGCAAAATCTCCGAAAGCAGAATACAATATCGAAAAAATTCTACCGGCAGACCCAACACAGCCTTACGATGTTCGCGACATTATCAAAGCAGTTGCCGATGATTCAGACTTCTTCGAAGTACAGGAAAACTTTGCTCCGAATATTGTTGTCGGATTCGGTCGTATTGATGGTGAAACAATCGGTTTTGTTGCCAACCAGCCACTGGTATTAGCAGGAGTATTAGACTGCGACTCAGCCGACAAAGCAGGTCGTTTCATCCGTTTCTGCGATGCATTCAATATTCCATTGGTTACATTCGAAGACATGCCGGGTTATCTGCCGGGTGTTGAGCAGGAGCATATGGGTGTCATCCGTCACGGAGCAAAAGTATTGTACGCATACAGCGAAGCTACTGTACCTAAGATTACAGTCATCCTGCGTAAAGCATATGGTGGCGGCTACATCGCCATGAACTCACGCCACCTGAAAGCAGACTTCATGTTTGCATGGCCTACAGCAGAAATCGCTGTAATGGGACCGGAAGGAGCAGCAAACATCATCTTCCGTAAGGACATCAAAGAAGCTGAAAATCCAGAAGAAATGCGCAAACAGAAAGTGGCAGAATATCGTGAGAAATTTGCAAACCCGTATGTTGCTGCATCCAAAGGATACATCGACTCTGTCATCGAGCCGGCTGAAACACGCATGTTGTTGAAACACTCCATTGAAGTGTCCGGCAACAAGACCGTGATGACTCCGACCAAGAAACACGGTATTCCACCGTTCTAACAGTCTGTAATGTTTATAAAGTCGGATGACTTAGTAAACCGTAAAAGAATGACAGAGAAATTAGAAAAATTCATACTGAATGGTGTGGAATATAAAACACGCCTGACAGACAAATGGAGAAACAGGCAAAAATGGGAAGAGCCAAATCCCTACCTGTTGGTTTCACACATTCCGGGCACTATCATGGAAATTGAAGTGAAAGAAGGACAAGAAGTGAATGAAGGCGATACATTGCTAATACTTCAAGCAATGAAAATGAACAATAAGCTGACTGCTCCTTTTGACGGAAAAATCAAAAAAATCAATGTACAAAAAGGCGACAAACTGCCCAAAGGTGCATTGATGATTGAGATGGAAGATAAATAAACTGTTTAAAAACAGATAAAGAGGTGGCTATAAACAGCCACCTCATTTTTACATTTTTACCTTATGAATTTTTTTGTAGCCCAACATATCATCAAAAATTATGCAAACCACCGGGCTTTGGACGATGTGTCTATAGATATTCCGGAAGGAGCTATCTATGGATTATTAGGTCCCAACGGCGCCGGGAAAACTTCACTTATTCGAATTATAAACCAGATTACCGGTCCGGACTCCGGAGATTTGTTTTTCAAAGGTCGTAAACTGGAACCAGCAGACATGAACCGAATCGGATATCTGCCAGAAGAGAGAGGATTATACAAAAAGATGAAGGTCGGAGAACAAGCGGTATATCTGGCACGCCTGAAAGGAGTATCCAAACACGATGCAACACAGCAATTGAAATCCTGGTTTGAGAAATTCGGCATAGAAGAATGGTGGGATCGCAAGGTAGAGGAACTTTCAAAAGGTATGGCCCAGAAAGTTCAGTTTATCACAACCGTACTGCACGAGCCGGAAATGCTAATCTTTGATGAACCATTCAGCGGTTTCGACCCTATCAACGTCGAACTGCTCAAACGCGAAATACTGGAATTGCGCAAAAAGGGAACCACTATCATCTTTTCCACACACAACATGGCCTCAGTAGAAGAAATCTGCAGCCACATTGCGCTGATAAATAAATCCAAAAAGATTATCGAAGGCCCTATCAACCAAATCCGCAATAAATATGCAAACAACACCTATCAGTTAATCTGCAAATACCAACCGGAATTTAACCCCAAGGAAGCAATCGGTAATGAATATGAGGTGTTGTCTGAAAAAGTTGAAGATGGACAACATGAAATCATACTGCAACGCCTGGAAATATGCCCAACCAACACGTTACTGCGCAGATTATTGGACAAAACGGACATCATTTCTTATCAGAAAATCATCCCGGGCATGAACGACATTTTTATCAAACTGGTAAAAGACATGCAATAATATATGAACAAGACTTTAATCATCATAGGACGTGAATTCACGACAAGAGTCAGGAAAAAAAGTTTTTTGATACTGACTCTGATTGTACCTATCCTCATGGCAGGATTTTATGCATTCTTAATGTGGATGCTTTTAAAAGACGATACACAGGAAAGAAAAATAGCCGTTGTCAACCATTCGGCAATTGAAGCCCCTTTCCAACAAATCAACAATACCACTTTTGAATACATCTCAGAAGACATTACAGAAAGTACGGCACCTGATTATCTGAAAGCCAACAACTTTTATGCAATAATCGAAGTACCGGAAGATGTCATCGAAAAGCCGGATATCTCCATTCTGTCCTATTCTCAAATACCGATGGAATTGAAAAATGAAATTGCAGCACAACTGAAACAGAAAATAGAAAATATCAAACGCAATGCAGTAATTGCAGAAACCAACATTCCCGATCTGGAACAGAAATTAGCTGCAGTTAACACACCCACCTTGGTGCGCACTTTAAAAGTCTCCGTTAAAACGGGCGAAGCCAAAGAAAGTTCTTCAGAGATAGCATCGGCTATAGGTCTGATTGCCGGCATGGTAATCTATTTCTTTATCTTCATGTACGCCTCACAGGTAATGAAGGGAGTTATTGAAGAAAAAACAAACAGAATTATCGAGGTATTGGTATCTTCTGTCAAACCTTTTCAATTTCTATTGGGCAAAATCATCGGTGTGGCAGCTGTCGGTCTGGTGCAATTTCTAATCTGGGTTGTATTCGGTGCCATACTAATCATTGCCATGCAATCTATGTTCTTGCCGAACATTGATCTAGAAGCATTACGTCAAGCCGGTCCGATAACGACAGACATGTCTGCAATGGCAGGCTCTGTACAACTGAACCCCGCACAGCTGCAAATAATCCAGAAAGTGGCACAGACCATCGATCCCATGTTTATTGTCAGTTTTCTGAGTGCCTTTTTATTCTATTTTATCGGAGGATATCTTTTGTACGCTTCATTATTTGCAGCCATCGGTGCTGCCGTAGACAACGAAACTGACTCTCAGCAATTCCTGACACCGCTCTCCATCATTCTCGTAGTTGGATTATACATCGGCTTTACAGCCATGAAAAGTCCGGAATCGCCACTTGTATTCTGGAGTTCGCTGATACCCTTCACTTCTCCCATCGTAATGTTGGTAAGGATTCCATTTGGAGTGCCTGCATGGGAAGTGGTGACCTCAATGGTCTTATTGGTGGCATCATTTATATTCTTCACCTGGCTTTCCGGACGCATCTACCGGGTCGGAATCCTGATGTATGGCAAGAAAGTAACCTGGAAAGAACTTTATAAATGGTTGAAGTACTGATTAAAATCAGTCTTCAACCCCATTTATTTCTTTTCCCAGACGGATTTTGCTATACAATGGGTCAATGAGCCAGCCTCATCCTGCACCTGATGAAGCACGACAACTTGTCCGTTTCTTTCTACAATCTCGTAGGATGAATAAATTCTGCTATCGGGCATAATCTCATGTGCATAAATAACTTCCACATCCACCAATACATATGTCTTCAAAAATTCAAACGGCAAAGAATTAGTCAGCCAGCGCATATAGGATGCCTGCGTCACATGACCGTTAAAATCGATATTATCAAACGTCGCATCAAAACATCGTCCTCCCTGAGGTGTCATTGCAAATTCCTTCTCATTCAATATGGATTCCATTTCCAAACGGGGAATTTGATGACTGCTACTGATATTAACCACCTTCTCCGGCTGACGTAACGGACGGCGGCGGTTCAAGTCAATATACATCCATTCAGAAGTTGCACGTACCAATTCCTCGCCATCCTCTCGCACCATACGGTAGTCGCGAATAGCAAAAAGGCGTTCGATGCCGGAAGGCCAGGTCTCGATATACACCTCCTCATTTTCGCTCGGCATCTTATTCAAACGAATATGCAGACGATGAAGCATCCAGGTGGCACCGGCAGCATTCAACGTTTCTACATCCACTCCATAATATTGAGTCTGCACCTCTGCTACATCGTTAAACAGGTCGCACAAAGTCTTGACAAACAACCGTCCTTTATAATTGGTGTAATGCTTGAAGATTTTCACCTTCTCAATATATTTTGTCACTTGCATACTATTTTATATATTAACACAGAACTTACTATAACACATACACTTCCGGTTCTATCATCACGCCGAATTTCACAAATACGCTTTTCTTGATTTCATTGGCAAGATGCGAAATTTCCAGACCGGTCGCACCTCCATGATTGACAAGCACAAGTGCCTGCTTTTCATATACTCCGGCACGTCCCAGTGTTTTACCCTTCCAACCACATTGCTCAATCAGCCAACCGGCAGCCAATTTATAACAATCCTCCTCCACCGGATAGACTGGCATACCGGGATATTGTTCAGCCAACTTCTCTGCAAAAGCCCGACTGACCATCGGATTTTTAAAGAAACTCCCCGCATTAGGCAACTCCTTTACATCCGGCAACTTCGCCTGACGGATTCTAATAATCGCCTGACGGACTGTCTGCAAAGATATTTCACCTCCCATTTTTTCCAACTCTCCCCTGACATTGCCATAGTCCAAACGGAATTGAGGATGCTTGGACAGACGGAAAGTTACGTGAGTAATGATAAAACGATTTTTCCACTCCTGTTTGAAAATACTATCCCTATAGGCAAAACGACACTCTGCAGCAGGAATCACCACGCATTGTGCCTTTTCCAGATCGATGGCCTCCACCAGTTCGATTACCTCGCCCGCCTCCATTCCATAGGCTCCCACATTCTGCACCGGAGCAGCGCCGACATGTCCCGGAATCAGCGAAAGATTCTCTACGCCTCCATACCCGTGTCCGACAGCCCAGGCAACAAAATCATCCCACACGACACCAGCCCCGACACGCACATTTACACTATCCTCATTCTCTCCCGTTACAGCCATTCCTTTCATCGCCGGATAAAAAACCGTTCCATCAAAATCTTCGGTAAACAGGAAATCACTTCCTCCGCCCAAAATCAATATTTCAAAAGGATTCCATTCATATGCTGCCACAAAATCCAATAATTCTTTCTCGTCATCCGCCTCTACAAAATATTTGCAACGGACATCGATGTCAAAGGTATTATATGGCTTCAGGCTATAATTTTCGCTGATTTTCATACTTTATTCTTAGTAATAACTCTAAATACCTATCTTTGTACTGCAAAGATAACGAAAACATGAGCACTTTACCTGTCGCATTCGAAGAAAGAATAAAAAAAGAATTCAAGGATGAAGCACCGGCTTTTATAACAGCACTGCAAAGCCCGTCACCCACCAGTATCCGCTTGAATCCGGGAAAAATATCCACTGTGGAACTACTCGGAATCTCTGCCGGTTGTACAAAAACGGTGGAATGGTGTCCGGGAGGCTATTATCTGTCAGAGCGTCCTTTGTTCACCCTCGACCCATGCCTGCACGGCGGAGCCTATTACGTACAGGAAGCCTCCTCCATGTTTCTGAAATATGTATTGGAACAAGTGCTTCCATCCTCTCCTATCAGAATGTTGGACTTATGTGCAGCTCCCGGAGGCAAATCCACCTTGGCAGCAGCTACATTGCCACAAGGCAGCCTGTTGGTCTCCAACGAAGTCATCCGTACCCGGGCTGCTATACTGAAAGAAAACATCATCAAATGGGGACAGGACAACATCGTTGTCACCAACAACGACCCTGCTGATTTCGCTCAATTAGAAGGGGCTTTTGACGTTATTCTGGTCGACGCTCCCTGTTCTGGCGAAGGGATGTTCCGCAAGGATGCAGAAGCCATCGAAGAATGGAGCGAAAACAATGTCCGTCTGTGCTGCGAACGTCAGCAGAGAATACTGGCAGATATCTGGGGTTGTCTGCGTCCCGGCGGAATATTGATATACAGCACTTGCACCTACAACCGGCAGGAAAACGAAAACATCCTGGAATGGTTGCTCGACACCTACGACGCCGAAAGCATTGAAATCCGTCACACCTTCGAAGGAATCACACAGACAGACTCTCAGGCATACGGCTATCACTTTTATCCGCACAAGATTATCGGCGAAGGTTTCTTCATCGGAGCTGTCCGCAAGACAGACGGGAAGGAGTGCACTAACCGTAAAAACAAGAAAAACAAAAACGGCAAAGCCTCTATACTACCGGCAGAACTTCGCTCCTACATTCAACAACCGGACAACTATTCAGCCTGGCAGGATGAGAATATATGGGGAATAGTTCCTTCGGAACATGCAGAATTCATCCAACTGCTTGAACGCGAACTGCGGGTAATATACAAATGCTGCGAACTGGCAGAAATTATCAACAAAAAAATAAAACTGCTGCCTGCATCAGCCTTGTGGCAAGGTCTCAACCGACAGCACTGCACTCTCTACGAAACAGACAACCAGACCGCCTTGACATTCTTGAAAAAGGAAGACATTCCAATCCCCGACAGGCTCTCCGGTAATTGGATTCTGGTATGCTATCGAGGTATCAGTCTGGGCTGGTGTAAAAACTTAGGCAACCGCCTTAACAACTACTATCCCAAAGAGTGGAGAATACGCATGCAAATCAAAGATATGAATACAAACAACCAATAAATAAATCACCATGACATACACAGAAATCAAATTTACCATAGAACCATACGAAGAGCCTGTTGCAGATGCACTGATAGCAGAATTAAGCAACATCGGATATGACGGTTTTTCATATACGGACAATGGCTTTACGGCCTACATTGACAAAGCATTATATAATGCAGAAGCCATCCGAAATCTGGAAATACTGCAATATTTTTCAGAAATGTACCGCATTACGACAACCGTTCAAGAAATCGAAGACCAAGACTGGAACAAAGTATGGGAAGAGAACTTCACTCCCATCGTCGTTGACAACCGCATACAGGTGAGAGCCAGTTTTCACGAACCGATTCCCGGCATCGAGTATGAAATCATCATCGAACCCAAAATGAGTTTCGGCACCGGTCATCACGCCACTACAGCCCTGATGCTGCGGACAATTTTAGAACAAGCTACCTATATAAAAGGCAAACGCATTCTGGACATGGGATGCGGCACCGGTATCCTGTCCATCATGGCATCCAAAGCGGGAGCCCGCGAAGTAACCGGAA
>CAKVCR010000035.1 GCA_934725835.1 uncultured Odoribacter sp. | reverse complement strand
GTATTCAAAAGCTACCAAACCTCGCCCGGCTCAAAAACCGGTACAAAGTCATAAGCCGGAATCCTCTACATACACTTATTCTCAGCCGACTTCTAACCATAGGAAATCATCCCCACAGGCTGCCGGTTGTATGACATTTTTAGTAGGTATTTTCATTATTGTAGTTGCAATTGTTTTAATTTCTGGAATATTATAATCTGATTTTGGAGGTGCAATATGGCACTTGAAAATAAATTAGGTCTGACAAGCTCTGCCGACCTTGCCCGTGAAGAAGAACGAATCAGCAAGAAAAAGGCTGCAGAGCTTTTTGAAAAAGGTATTTTAGATAATCTTCCTGCCGGCAAGTTTTCTACATTGCAGGCAATCCATAAATACCTCTTTGAGGACATATACAACTTCGCAGGTGAGCTCAGAACCGTCAATATTGCAAAGGGCAATTTCCGTTTTGCGCCCTTAATGTACTTGCAAGCGGCACTTGAGAACATCGATAAAATGCCGCAGTCAAACTTTGACGAGATCGTTGAAAAGTATGTTGAGATGAATGTGGCTCACCCTTTCCGTGAGGGTAACGGTCGAAGCACACGCATTTGGCTTGACCATATCTTGAAAAACGGAATCGGCAAGGTTGTTGACTGGAGCAAGGTGGATAAGGAAGATTATCTGCTGGCAATGGAGCGTAGTCCTATTAAAGATATCGAAATCAAACACCTTTTAAAAGCGGCGCTGACCGATGAAGTTAACAGCCGTGAGGTCTATATGAAAGGCATCGACCACAGCTACTACTATGAGGGTTATACAACCTTTAAGACGGAAGAATTATAGGAAATGAGGTGCAAATATGCCCGATAAGAATTGGCAATTTGAACTTGAAGAATATATAAGGCAGGGCGAGCCTGAAAGAACCGAAAAAAGTGAAGCGTGGCAAACCGCTATCGGCTTGCAAGCGGTTGACGGGCTGAAAACCTCCGAATATTTGCTGGATACCGCAAAGGACCACATCGAGGGCAAAATTACCATCGACGAAGCTCAGAAGCGTATCCACAGCTATTATGAGCAGAGAACCGCCCGCACCAAAACGGAAAACGAAACAAAGGAAGCGGATATTGTATCCGCAAGAATAACGAAGCTTTTAGGCGAAAAGGCGTTTCAGTTTTCTCCTGCTGAGTGGATTACCATTCACCGCAGATTGTTTGAAGGCGTATTTGACCACGCCGGACAAATCCGCAATTATAACATTTCCAAAAAGGAATGGATACTGAACGGCGAAACAGTTATCTATGCTGATTTTAATAGCATAAAAGATACGTTGGATTATGATTTTGCCACCGAAAAACAGTTTTCCTATGAGGGACTGTCGGTTGAAGCATCGGTAAAGCATCTTGCAAAATTTGCATCGGATATTTGGCAGATTCATCCCTTCGGCGAAGGCAACACAAGAGCCACCGCCGTGTTTATGATTAAATATATGAAAACTTTTGGGTTCCGTGTCAATAACGATGCGTTCCGTGAGAACTCTTGGTATTTCCGTAACGCACTGGTTCGTGCAAACTATAACGATTTGCAAAAAGGTATTCATTCCACCACAAAGTTTTTGGAATTGTTTTTCTCAAACCTTCTGCTCGGCACAAACTACGAATTGAAAAATCGCTATATGCACGTTGATTTTGTGGATGAAAACGCTTCCCAAAGTGCCAAGAGTGAAACGCCAAAGTGCCAAATTGACACTTTGAAGTGTACTTTAGAAGAACTTGCCGTGTTAGATTTAATAAAAAAGAACCCGTCTGTTAAGCAAACCGAACTTGCAGAACAAACAGGAAAGTCTGTCAGAAGTATAAAGCGCATTATAGACTCTCTGAAAGAGAAACAACATATCCGCAGAGTTGACGGCAAACGCTACGGCAAATGGGAAGTGTTAGTGTAATATAGTTGTGCGGTGTATATTGCCGCTGCGAAGGATATACATCCTTCAAGACTAAAGCATCGTAAATTTAATGAAAGGACTAAATACTATGAATAGTATAGAATTAAAAACACTTGGTGAGTTATCACAATATTCTTTTTATATTCCTGCGTATCAACGTGGATATCGCTGGACAGCACAAGAAGTAAACGATTTGTTAAATGATATTAACGAATTCATTCCAAGAGAAATTAGCGACACCGAGGAAAAAACTTGGTATTGCCTTCAACCTGTAGTAGTAAAATCTCGATCAGAAAACGAATATGAAGTTATAGATGGTCAGCAACGACTTACTACTATTTATCTGATAATGCACTATCTTAATCAAGATTTTGTTGAAAAAAGGCGTGACAAATTGTTCTCCATTGATTATCAGACGAGAACCGATTCAAAAGAGTTTTTACAGAATCCCGATGAAGAGAATGATGCTTGCATCGATTTCTATTATATGCATAAAGCCTATGAAACCATCGATGAGTGGTTTAACCAGCGTGAAAACGATGCTTCGTTTGACAAAAACGATTATAGATCAAAACTAAAATTCCATACTAAAGTTATTTGGTATGAAACAACAGAAGACAATCCCATTACGGTGTTTACCAGACTAAATATCGGTAAAATTAGTCTTACTAACGCAGAACTAATTAAGGCGTTGTTTTTAAACAGTTCTAATTTCAAATCCGGTAATGCAGACCGTATGAGATTGCGCCAAATTGAAATCGCTAATGAATGGGATAATATTGAAACTTCATTGCAAAATAACAAGCTTTGGTACTTCTTAAGTGATGAGAAGAAAGAAGATAACCGTATAGAATACATTTTTAATCTTATGAACGATTCAACTGATACTGATCCGTACTCAACATTTAGATTTTTCTACGCAAAATTAGCAGGAAAAACCGAAGATGATATGAATAGATATTGGGAAATGGTTCAGGCATATTATCAGCGATTCAATGAGTGGTTTAGTGAAAGAGAATTATATCATAAGATTGGTTTTATTCTTACTGTAAAAATTGCAAAAGTCAAAGATCTTTATGATAGTTCCTCGACTTTAAGAAAAAGTGATTTCATCTCTCATATTGATGGAATGATTAAACAATATTTCAGAAATCAAAATTTATTCGATTTAGACTATGAAAACAAAAACACAAGAAGTGTTCTTTTACTATATAACATTTTGACTATGTTACAAAACGAGCACGATTCTTCCTACTTCCCATTTGATGATTTCAAACTCAATAAATGGAATATAGAGCATATAGCATCACGAAAAGATTCGACTTCTATTCCAGCAGCTAACAGAAAAGACTGGTTGTTGGATGTAAAATGCTATATAGATAAGGATCAAGAAGAAGCTGCTGGGTTATTTGCTCAAATCGACGATATGCTCAATCAGGAAACATACACCAACGAAGATAAATTTACGACTCTGTTTGACGCTGTAACTGTTCATTTCAATAAATATATGAGTGAGACAGAAGATGTGGATGGCATATCAAATTTGGCTCTTTTAGATGAAAAGACTAATAAAGGCTATAAAAATGCTGTGTTCCCGTTAAAACGAAAATGTATAATTGAGTTGGATAAAACAGGTGGTTTTGTTCCTATATGCACAAAGAATGTGTTTCTCAAATACTTTAGCGATTATCCTCCTAAAATTTCTTTTTGGACACAAGATGATCGTGAAAAATATGAGCAAGACTTAATGCGTGTATTAACCAACTATTTGGAGGTGACTAAATAATGAGCAAAGATATATATTCTTTTTATGAATTGGTGCAATCCTATAGCGTGAAAGTTCCTATTATTCAGCGAGATTATGCTCAGGGTCGAAAAAGAAATGTCACTATATGCGAAAACTTTTTAAAAGCATTGAAAGATAGCATTGTCAACGATAAAACTATTAACTTAGATTTTATTTATGGAAATGTTGAAGATGAAGTTTTTCTTCCACTTGATGGACAACAACGATTAACTACATTGTTTCTATTGCATTGGTATGCATTTGTAAAAGAAAATAATGCAGATGATTTTGCTCGTACAAACCTCAAAAAGTTTTCCTATGAAACAAGACTATCTTCACGCCGTTTTTGCGAAGCGTTGTTAGACAATACAGTTGCTATTGATTCTTCGGCAGAAACAATTAGTGAGCAAATTTTGGATTCAAAATGGTTTTTTATTTCTTGGAAACACGATTCTACCATACGAGCCATGTTAAGAACAATTGATACAATTCATTATGTTTTTAAAGATGTAGATGATATATGGGAGTCATTAGTTAATAGGAAAAACATCGTTTTTCACTTGCTTATACTTGAAAACTTCGGTCTCTCGGATGATCTCTATATCAAAATGAACGCAAGAGGTCGATTGTTAACTCCGTTTGAAAATCTGAAAGCCGAAATACAAGATAAATCAACTAAAAATGGCTGGGAATCTTCAAGAAACGAAATTGATAAGTTTTCATATAAGATTGATGGCTGTTGGACACACTTTTTATGGCAAAACTTTAAGAAAAACAATTCTGTAGATAATGCACATATGAATTTCATAACAACCATTGTTATGGCAAAATTATCTACAGGACAAATATTAAAAGGAGCTGAACGTATAGAACTCATCCGAAAGTTAAACGAAAACAATTCATATCGAGAGCTAATAAAATATATTGATGAGGATACTTTTAACTATATATATGATTCATATGAATTGTATTGTGATTTATTTGATTCGGGATCATTACCTCTCTTAACCATTGATATGTGGAGACATGAGCCGGAAAAGAATCTCCTTTATCAAATTCTTCTTGGAGCAAACACCTCATATACTCATAAAGTTTTATTCTTCGCTCATACTGAATATTTGCGGAGAAATAGCACGATTGATCAAACTAAATACGAAGAATGGATGCGAGTAGTTCGCAATATCGTTTCTCGTGCAGACCTTACAGCAGATGGTAAAAGAAGTGACATTGTCAGAAGTCCGGAAACATTTTACGGTGCAATTAACTTAGTAAATGAGTTAGCGGCTGGCAGTGGTGATATTTATACCTATTTAAGTGTAAATCCCGTGTCATCCTCTTTTGCTCGTGAGCAAGTCAAAGAGGAAATAATTAAATCAAAGATTTTGACAAACACTCCAGATAATAAAGATCTCATACATAAAACCGAAGATAATGAGCTATTAAGAGGTCGAATTACTTTTGCTTTAGAATGTGCCAACTATAAAAATAGTATAGACGAAATTGATTTTGACCTTCTCGCAAAAGTTCAAACTGTGTTTGAGAATTACTTTAATAAAGAGTTGGAAAGTTCAAATTTAGAATTTGATAAACTTAGACGAGCTTTGCTTACAATTGAAGTAAATGGAAACTATTGTTATTATAACTATTGGTGGTCTTACTGGTACGCAGGTGATGCTGAAAAACGAAAATTATTCCCGTTATATAGGGAACTCGAGTATTTTATTGGTTTATCTGAATTTAACCAGTATTTTAAGAAGTTAGTGATGCTTCTAATCACTCAAAGTTATGATGATATAATTTCAAATTTTGTTAAGCCTGAAAATATGGAAAATTGGCAATTCAGACTAATAAAAGAGGAAAACCTGCTATTCAACTGCAATGCGAAATATATTGCTATACCTCAAGATAGATCGTATTGCTACTTACTCAAAGGTAAACGTCCTTCAGATACTGAAGGATGCAAGAAAATTAGTTAATATAGACTATTATCGCACATATATCTTTTCCTCATGCCCATATTCATTGGTGCCATTGGTGCGAAATTTGTAGATATGTGTGTAAAACTAAAACATTGATTTCTGGAGGAACAGTATGTTCTATAAAATGATAGAGAACAAGTGCAAAGAGTGGTATGCTTCCGAGCAATGCACTGTTCATAATTTAATTGAATATATAGAGAAAACCGGGCAAATGAGAGATGCTCAGATCGAAGCTATCAAGGTTTATCTGTTCCTCAAAATCGGTTGTGAATGTAAGACATTGGGGTTTCTTTTTAGATATGGGTGCTTTAATTCTATCAATCTGAACGACATAGAGTTATCTACCGCAACCCGTGAATACTTAGAGGAAAATCCTGCGGCAACGGCATTATTTGAATATGCTCGTTTAACTAACGATAAAGGCGAACAGGTTTCTGAAAAGCTCGAAAAACAAATCAAGAAAGATCCGTCAAGCATTGACTATGACGCTTTCTTCCGTACTGCCTTTTACGGAGTTTCCTATACTGATTATCTGTTCAGCCTTCCGATGGGTGCAGGTAAGACATACTTGATGGCAGCTTTTATCTATCTTGATTTATATTTCGCTCTGAACGAGCCTACCAATCCTGCTTTCGCCCACAACTTTATCATTTTTGCACCATCGGGTTTGAAATCCTCTGTTGTGCCGAGCCTTAAGACAATTCAAAACTTTAACCCTGCGTGGATCATTCCCGAACCTGCGGCAACGGATATCAAGCGTATGATTTCCTTTGAGGTGCTTGATCAAGGAAAAACTGCAAATAAATCAAACAAAACCAAGAACCCGAATGTTCAGAAAATTGCTAATCATCAGCCGCTTTCCGAACTTTTCGGATTGGTTGCAGTAACTAACGCCGAAAAGGTAATTCTTGACCGTATCCAAGAGAAGAGCGGACAAATCAATATGTTTGAAGAAAGTGACGATGAAAAAGACAGACGGGCTAACGAGCTCCGCAATCTTATCGGTAAGTTGCCATCGCTCTCTATCTTCATTGATGAAGTACATCACGCCGTGAGCGATGAGATAAAACTGCGTGCCGTTGTAACCAAGTGGGCGCAAAATCATACCGTAAACTCTGTCATCGGTTTTTCCGGCACACCTTATCTTGAAAAAACTGAAAAATTTAAGGTTGTAGACTCTCTTTCTGTGGGGACGGCTGAAATCACGAATATTGTGTATTACTACCCTCTTATTGACGGCGTGGGTAATTTCTTAAAACGTCCTGTTGTTAAGATTGCCGATATTGCAGACAGCAGCATGATTATTGAAAAAGGTGTCAGAGAGTTCCTTGATACATACAAGGACACTGTCTATGCCAATGGACTGACCGCTAAACTCGGTATTTACTGCGGTACTATCGAAAAATTAGAGGAAGTTGTCTATCCTTTGGTATCCCGTATTGTTGCAGAGTATGGACTCGGCACGGACACAATACTCAAATTCCATAAAGGAAATAAGCAGTATAAAATGCCTGCTGACAGCCAAATGCAGTTTGATATTTTGGACAAGTCTATTTCCAAAATTCGCATTGTCATGCTTGTACAAATCGGTAAAGAAGGATGGGACTGCCGCAGTCTTACAGGTATTATCCTTTCTCAAGAAGGCGACTGTCCCACAAATATGGTTCTGCAAACCTCCTGCCGTTGCTTGCGTCAGGTGATTAAAAGCAACCCCGAAACTGCTCTTATTTATTTGAATGAAAGTAATGCTGACAAGTTAAATGTACAGCTCGAACAGCAACATCACATCTCGCTCAAGGAGTTTTCGTCTGCTGATAATAGCAAAACACCGCTGAAGCGTTATAACCGCACAGCACATTTGAAGCTTCCCAAAGTTGATTTTTATCAGCTTAAAATCAATTATGACACCCTTACTGTCGAAAAGGCTGATCCTGCAAACACTATTGCGGTTTCGGCTGATTCAGCACGCCTTGCAGACAGTATTATCAAAACTACCGATCTTTCAATGGATGAAAGCAAGACCAGTATCACCGTTGACGATACAGAATATGGCACCGAACCTGCCACCTTTAATTCTTGGATATACGGAATTATGAAAGGCGGATTTGGCTCTCCCACAGTTGCAGAGCTGATGAAATATGCAGAACAGTTGAAAACTGTGTATCAAAAAATAACTTTTGAAAAAGACGGTTCTCGTTATTACAGTTCTCACTATAACCGCCAGTTGGTAGAAGCAAATATCCGCAAAGCCTTCTCCGATAGGCTGGATTTTAATACTACCGAAGAGTTGATACCCGAAGAAGCAAATCTTTTGAACATCGCAAACTTCACTCCCGAAGTGTATACCGACAAGCCCACAGACTATTATCCTACGCAGGGCGTGGTAGAAAACATTATCAAGGATGATAAAGGCAAGCTAAAGCTTGATCCCAAAATGGAAGAAACCATTCGCTTTCTTGAAGAAAACGGAAATGCGGCTATGGCAGCAACACTCCGAGCGCAGAGCAGTTCTCACACAAACAAAGACCGTTCGTTCCATTATCTGCCCTACCGTACTGATAGTGGCTTTGAACAGACCTTTTTAAAAGAAGTGTTGTCATTTGCCGAGATTGAAGATCTCGGCTTGGAGGTTTACTACAACGGCGATCGTGCTATGACCGAATTCAAAATCAAGTGTTATAAGAAAAACGGGAGCAAATGGAGTTATGTGGGAATCTACACACCGGACTTTTTGATTATCAAGCGTAAAAACGGTAAGATACACAAAATCATCATTGTAGAGACAAAGGGTAAAATTTATGCCAATGACCCGACCTTTAAAGATAAGAAAGCCTTTATGGAAACAGAGTTTTCAAAGCAGAACAACGCCGCTTTCGGGTACGAACGCTTTGAGTATCTTTATTTGGAAGATACACTGCCCGAAAAGGAGCGATTGACATTAACTCATCAGAAAATCTGTGAATTTTTTAAGGAGGAATTGTAATGAGTGACAACAATAAAAACTCGGTCTTACCCGATGTAATCGAACCGATTTCTAATGCTATTCAACAAAACATTCCAGAAACAGCAAAACAAACAGATGGAGCACTTTCTACCATTGTTGGCTTTTTTAATAATGTTGTTTTATATCCTGTTAAAAAAGCAAATCTAACATTTAGATATAAATTAGAAGCATTTGAGGATGACTTGAAAGAAAAAACCAAAAACATCCCCGAAGAAAATTTACAGATTCCCCCTACTATGATAGCGGGACCTGCATTAGAAGCACTAAGATATACATATGATGAAAAAGAACTACGTGAAATGTATGAGAATTTATTGGCATCTGCTATGGATACAAGAATTGCAAATCAAGTGTTGCCTTCTTTTGTTGATGCTATAAAACAAATGAGTCCGTTAGATGCCTTAATTTTGCAGAAATTTGTTGATTTACATCAACTTGCATGCGCTGGAATTAAGTTTTCAATTCAAAATACCAATCAAGTGTATTTGAAAGCTATGCCAACGTATTTTTTGCAAGAATTAGCCGATATGTCAGATCCGTTTATCGTTTCCACATCAATAACAAACTTGTTGAGATTAGGGTTCTTGAATATAACTGACGGTGCGATAAACGGCTATAACTATGAATCATTTAAGACTCATCCCTATGTGCAATCAAGAGTAGCTTTGTTCAATAGTTTTGGAACACCATTTAAAGTTGATATTGGCAAAAAGGTTGTAATGATCAATGATTACGGAAAAAGTTTTGCTAAAGTGTGTTTAGGAAAAGAGGTTTAAATCATGCCGATTAAATATATACCATTTATACCGGAACCGATTGAAGGACAAGCCGTACTCGGCAACTTTAACAGAATACTAAAATACAAGGGTGCCGATGATGTCTCTATGACATTACAGCGCGGTATGCCCTTGTACGAAATGGAAAAGTTGGAAACCGTTGGAGAAAACGCTGACGGCAATATGGTTATACGCGGCGAGTGTGTTTCCGCCTGCGCTTATCTCAAAGAGCAAGGCATTCAGGTTGACCTTGTTTATATTGACCCGCCCTTTGCCAGCGGAGCAGATTATGCAAAGAAAGTATATATCCGCCGTAATCCTAAAGTTGCCGAAGCTATCGCGCAGGCCGAACAGGAGCTTGATATTGACGAGTTAAAAGCTTTTGAGGAAAAGATGTATGGCGATGTTTGGGATAAAGAAAAATATCTCAACTGGATGTATGAAAATCTTATGGCTATAAAATCAATAATGAGTGAAACGGCATCTATCTATGTTCATTTGGACTGGCATATGATTCACTATGTAAAAGTTCTTTTAGATGAAATTTTTGGCGAAGATAATTTTCAAAGAGAGATCATTTGGGATATTTCAGTACTTTCCGGATTCAAAACATTAGCTCAAAACTGGGTAAGAGGACATGATACTATTCTTTATTATTCGATGTCCGATGAAAGAGTATTTAACAAACTTATGCAACCACACACAAAAGAATATTTAGATTCATTCAATAAAGTAGATGAAAACGGCAGACATTATATGGTTGCGCACGGAACAACACGTTATAGGGATGAGGTTGAAGCAAAAGGAAAGCCTTTTGGAGATGTTTGGAATGATATTATGTCTTTCCAACAGCAGCCAACTTCTGACGAAAAAGTTGATTATGCGACTCAAAAGCCAACATCCTTGTTAGATAGAATTATTAGTTCTTCTTCAAACAAAAAAATGATCGTTGCCGACTTTTTCGGCGGTAGCGGTGTTACTGCTGCTGTAGCAAACAAACTTGGACGCAAGTTTATTCATTGCGACATCGGACTGAATTCTATTCAAACAACCCGTGACCGTCTTGTTGCTGACGGTGCTGAATTTGATGTACTTGAAATTAAAGATGGCGTTCAACTCTACCGCAACCCCGTTCAGACAATGGATAAAATCAAGTCGCTTATTCCGGGACTTAAAAATGAAGATTCTCTCGATTCCTTCTGGGAGGGTGCAATTTCCGACAGCAAACTTGGTACCGTTCCTGTATATGTGCCGAATCTGATGGACAGCTCATCAAAACTTCTTGACAAAGTGACCATGAACCGTATTATTCATCAGGCTATACCCGATTTGGATAGCAACATCAAAAAAGTAATCGTCTATTACATAGATATTACCGACGAAGCCGAGATTCAAAAGTTTATAAAAGATGATGACAGCACAAATATTGAAATTGAGCTGAGAGACCTTAAAACAATTCTTGATGATGTCATAATCGGAGATTATGCGGAATTTCACGCCGAAAAAACCCACGATGATTTATTTGGTGGATATGCTGTTTCCATTGATAAGTTTATAAGCGACCGTGTGCTTTCAAAAATAGCTGAGTTCAACCAAAAAGCACTACTTAATTCTTCGGCAAAGAAGCCGTATAAGCCGATTGAAATTAGCGAGGACGGTTTGGAACTGATTGAGTTCTTGAGCATTGATTGCACTGCTGCTGAAGGAGAGTGGCATTCTGATAGCGAAATCAAAATTGATAAAAACGGTTTTGTTATCATAAACGGTGCCAAAACAAAAGATTTTTGGGACGGCAGCATATGCTCCGAAAATAAACCGCTTCGCCTGAAAATCCGAAATATCTGCGGCGACGAAACGGTTTGGGAGGTATAAGTAAAATGTATTCACCGTTTTCTGATAGCAAAGGGCGACCATTGACAATTGAAAAAGTTAAATTCAGTCATCTGTCGCAACTTGTAGATTGTGATGAAGGACATCACGTGGAATACAAATTATTGCTTGAAGATGGCGGAAAAGCGCAGTTGGCAAAAGAAATCACATCGTTTTCCAACTGTGAAGGCGGTTGGTTAATTGTAGGCATAGATGATAAAACAAAAGAAATCAAGCCGATAGACAAACAGGACTACAGCCAACGCATCGGAAAGATTGCTACACGCATTTCACCTATGCAGGAGTTTAGCACTCGTTTCTTGACAATGCCTGAAAACAAAAAATCCGGTGTATTGCTTGTCTATGTATATGAAGGTCGCAATGCTCCTTATGTTTGCAATGGTAGTATTTATGTACGTAGTGGAAGCAGTAAAGAGCCAATTAAACCCGCAGATAGAGGCAATATTGAATATCTATACGAGCGTTCAAAAGAATACATAAAAGAAATAGAAGATTTCTGTCAAAGAGACTATTTCTATTCGTATAACAATCTGCTTCAACGAAAGGTAACATACCCCATAGCTAATATATATCTTAAAAATATCAGTTCTAAGCGGGATGGTTTCTTTAATGTATATGCCAATAGAGATAAAGTTATCGACTTTGTAAAATCCAAATACAAAGTTTTTGAACATATTAGTTATTCAATGCGATCGATAATCTTTATGCAGAAATTTGTTTTACCTGGTTCTAATTCAGGAACTTTTATATTTGAGTTGTTTTATGATTGGTCCTGCAAAATCACTGTGCCGATAGGACTTTCAAACGGAAGCAGAAAAGATGACTATTTAAATATTTATACAGAACTCGGTTATGACAAAGAAAGCGTTGAGAATTTTCAATTAGCAAGCGGTTCAGATATATTTAATGC
Source organism: uncultured Odoribacter sp. (assembly GCA_934725835.1). Classification (GTDB taxonomy): domain Bacteria; phylum Bacteroidota; class Bacteroidia; order Bacteroidales; family Marinifilaceae; genus Odoribacter. The sequence goes on along the minus strand of CAKVCR010000035.1, from coordinate 2,771 downwards.
ACTGTTCTTTGGAATATTCCTTTTTGAGAATATTGCAAATCAATATAAACTAAAAGAAAAAGATTATGCTTTTTGTCTTGAAATTGAAAATGCAGGAGATACTGTTGTTGCTTTTGACGGAGATAAATACAAAGAATATATTGAAAAATATGGGATCCCTTATGCACACAAGGAAATAAATAAAGGCAAAATTTCTTTCTTGCGAGATTTCCCTAAAGTGAGTTTCAACGATTTGTCATATTCGCTGATTGCTGATGACTTGGGTGCTGCTTTCGGTTTTAGAAGTGATTCTGTTTTTGAAATCCTGCAAGACTCCAACAAAAAATACACGTAGAGACTTTGCTCGCAAAGGTAAGGTTTTGCAGATGACGAAATGTCCAGAAAGATTGGGAATGGAGGTGATTATGTGACCCATATAGATAGTTATTTAAGTCGAGTTCTTTCAGAAAACGGACTGAGCTTTCTGGATGATCTATACGAATTATATGATTTTGTGCCAAATGAAACATTACGTAAACTTCTTGCTGCATTTCATACTGGCTTAAACAAATGGTTTACGGTTATCAATAGTGACCTGAGATACCAACATGACGAAGAAGGAAATATAAAATATACAGGCGGATATTTTCACGCCCAAGACAGTAGAGATTACTTGGCTTTGATAGATGTGATAGATACACTTAAAAGTAAATTAAAATCTACAGAATATTCTTTTAGGCTATGTAGCGAACATTATGATGATATAATACGACGTTGCCGTAGATTCGTTGTTAAGAGTGGCGGTAGTACGATTCCAGAAGATTTTACGCCTATTGTAATTGAAGACTTAAATCCTATATTTCAAATGGAGAAAACAGTTGCAGTAAAGTCTGAGCAGAGAACGATATATGCCAATATGAAACCAATAGGCGGAGGATCTTATGCTGATGTATTTTCATATCAAGATCCAAATTACAATATGAAAATTGCATTAAAGCGAGCTAAGGCTGATTTAGATCTTAAAGAACTTCGTAGATTTAAACAAGAATTTGAAGTGTTAAAATCACTAAAATCTCCTTATGTCGTCGAAGTATATTCTTATGATGATGCAAATAACCAATATACGATGGAGTGTATGGATGAAAGCATATATAAGTATATTAACCGAGAGAATGCAAAGCTCACCCTATCGGATCGAAAAAGGATAATAGCACAAATAGGTAAAGGATTATCGTATATACATAGTAAGGGACTTCTTCATCGAGATATTAGCTTAACCAATGTATTTATTAAGCACTATGATGATGTTGATCTCGTTAAAATCGGTGATTTCGGGTTGGTTAAGGTGCCTGATAGTACACTAACCAGTCTGCAATCGGAATTAAAAGGTTCTCTAAACGATCCAGATCTCATTAACGTCGGATTTGCAAACTACGATATGTGTCATGAGACTTTTGCACTCACCCGATTGTGCTTTTTTATTCTGACAGGAAAAACAAATGTTGAACGCCAAAAAGATAGCGACATCAAAGAGTTTTGGAATCGAGGAACAAATACAGATCGAAATAAAAGATATCAATCTGTGGATGATCTTATATCGACTGTAATGCGTCTAAAAGAAAACTCATAGTTCTATAGCGGTTTTAGGTGCAATCTTAACAGGTTTTACTGTTTGGGGCAAATTCGTCCATAAACAGTCTACTCGCTAAGGTGCTAAGACGATACAGAACAAAATGTCACCGCAAAAAAGGCACAACCAACGGATTTTTGCGATCCAAAAGGTTGTACCTTCTCATCATCTTATGTATAAATCAACTCCCGATTGATGATTTCGGTGGCGGCGTTGCGGATAGCGCTCATTTTGCCAACCCACTTCATTTGGTCTGTTGATTTGAGTTGTTCGGTGATGCCTTCTTTTTCGGCGTATTCTTTTACGAGCCGATAAAAGAGATCCTGTGCTTGTTCCTCGACATCTGCGAGGTGGGAATGGAGTTTACCGGAAGTGAGCAGATTGTAGTAAATCGCTTTATGGTACTGCTTTAAGTGTCGCAATCTACGCTGTCCCCATATACCAATGGGACGGTTATCTTTTTCCGCCGGTAATGACAAGTCCGGCAATAGGTAGTCGCCGGTCTGTGTATAAGTACCGCCGAGTTGTTCAAATAATGTGTCAGTCATAGTAAAAACCTCCTTTGATACTTAAATTGTATCAAAAGAGGTTCTCTTTTTCGAATGTGCGATTTATGAATTTGCAAATTCCGCCCGTGCCAAAAATTACAGCGAATATTTCCAAACTTGTGCCACTTTTTACAGCGAACATAGCAAATATTCAGCGAAAATTCACTTCGAAGTGAAAATTCAGCGAATATTCACTCTTTTGTTTTCAATCCTCGTATAACTTGCCAGCGAGGGAATTCTTGAAGCACCCAGATATGCCAATCGGATTTGCGGGTGATTGTGCGAAAATACTTTGAGCAAAAGAATTCTATTAAATATACTTTCGGAATGTGCTTCATATTGTTCCTCTTAAACGCTTTAAGATGTCCGTTATTGCACCAGTTATTGATAGAAGTTGTACCGTAACCGACTATTTTTGATATTTCTGTCGCAGTCAGCACATCGGGATACTGTGCAAACAGTTCCGTGTAATACAGCTTCATATTTTTAAGAGTCTGTTCGGGCACTTCGGCGTTCATTTTGACGGTATAGTTCCCATTGTACCAACCTGCCGGTGCGGAATAGGATTCGGGAAATACTTTTCTTTTTTCAAGATATGTAATAACATCGGCCTT
>CAKVCR010000034.1 GCA_934725835.1 uncultured Odoribacter sp. | reverse complement strand
GTCGCGCACTATAATGAGTTGTGAGTTTCCTCCGGATACTAACAAAGTCAGGAACGGAAATGAAGGATGGCGACTTTCAACTCCGGGTTCTTTTATGAAGTTGGCCAGTATGTGGGCCTGCAGGTGATTGACTTCTATCATGGGAAGTTTGTTGGCGATAGCAAAACCTTTGGCAAAGGAGGTGCCTACCAGTAATGAACCTAATAGTCCCGGACCACGGGTAAATGCTATGGCGTTGATGTCTTTTATTTCAATGCCGGCCTGACGGATTGCTTCGTGTACGACCGGTATGATGTTTTGTTGATGAGCCCGAGAGGCTAATTCCGGAACAACACCGCCATATGCTTCGTGAACTTTCTGACTGGCTATTACATTGGAAAGTACAACTCCGTCGCGTAAAATGGCTGCGGAAGTATCATCGCAAGAGGATTCTATGCCTAAAATTACAGTCATGACTTTAATTCAAAATGTAAAAGTAAATTAGCTGATTTCTTTTCAAATATCCTGCAATATTAATATTTTTGTCTGCAAACTGAAAATTACAAGGTATATAAAAAAGATTCTTCAGATATTATTCTATTTGATAGGAGGTTTTCTATTGTTGCTGGGGGGAACTTACGCCCTGTTGTTGTCTCCGTCTGTCCAGACAATTTTGGTGAAATATGTTACTGATAGAATCGAGAAAGTGACCGGGGTGCAGGTGCAAGTGGGCGGAGTGGATTTTCGTCCTATCAGTTCGTTGGTGCTAAGTGATGTTCTGGTGCGCGATTTTAAGAATGATACATTGTTGTTTTGTAAGGATTTACGGGTGAAGACGGATTCTTTTAATTTTGCAAACCGGAGGTTTAATGTGCGAGAAGTGGTCTTTGACGGTGCAACGTTTAATTTGTGGGTGCAGGATAGTACTAATTATACCAATGTGGAGATTTTATTGAATTCGTTGGCTAAGGGAAGTGGTGCTGCACAAGAGGTGACGGGAAGCAAGAAGGAGCAGGATGGCTGGTGGTTCAGTTTACGGAAAATAAGTCTGAGAAATTCACGCTTTACCTATAAAGAGGAGATTTATGAACCGGTAGAGTATGGAGTGAATTGGACAGATGTGGATTGTCGGGATTTGAATGTCGATGTTACGGATCTTTATTTTATGGAGAGCCCGATGCGCATGACGGTGTCGGATTTGAATTTTGTAGAGAAGTCCGGCTTGCAAATTAGGAATATGGGAGGTGAAATAAGAGCCGGAGCATCTGATTTGTTGATTACCAATTGTCATATCGGGATGGAACGAAGTGATGTTGATTTAATGAAACTTGAGTATCATTGGACTCCGAATCAGCATGATTGGAAGTATTTTACAACACGAATGCAACAATATTATGAATTGGGACCTTCTTCTGTCAGTTTTATTGACTTGGCTTATTTTAATGATATATTGAGGGGCATTACCAATACGGTGAAATTCAGTGGTGTAGTATCCAATACTATAGAGCAGTTGGAAGGTAGGGATTTGTATTTTGAGTTGGGCAAGCATAGTGTGTTTCAGGGAGGTTTTAAATCGGTCGGTTTACCGGATGTATGGAATACGGTTTTTAATATTGAATTACAAAAGGCTCATTTGGCGCCAGAGGATCTGGCAACAGTTTATCTGCCCTGGTTTGAAATGAATATTCCGGTCCCTTCGTTTTTATATCGTGTCCCATATGTGGATTTTAGCAATATTCGGTTTGATGGTCTATTGTCGGATTTTATTGTTCATGCGCAGAGTGTTACTCCTGCATTGACTGGTAAAATGAATTTGATTTATGGATTGTGTGGAGGGGGTGTGGAGGATTGTGCCGATATACGGGGTGATTTTCAATTTGAATGTGTAGATTTGGGGACATTTGCAAGTTTATCGCAGTTGGGAGAAGGTGCATTTCAGGGAGAATATCATGGTACATGGATAGGTGAAGGATTGTCTTTTAATGTGAAATCGATATTGCCCTGGCTAAGGGTTAATAAGGGTTATGTTAGAGATATCAGTATGGCCTTGGCTTGGGAAAATGAGAGATTAGACTTGATGACTTCTTTGGAGGATAAGAATGTGAGCGGTGGAATGGTGGGGTCTTATGAAATGAATGATTCATTGCAGTTTGCCAGTTTGAAAGGTAAGTTGAAGTTAAATAATCTTGATTACTTTGGGTGGGGACTTAAGGGAGGCAAGGAGTGTGTCGCATCAGAGTTTGAATTGATATATGCCGGGGGCGGAGAAAATGGATTTACAAGTTTGCTTTTATCGGATGTAGAGTATGAAGCTGAAAACGATGGTTTCAAGATTGAAGATATTTATCTTGAGGATAGCAGAAGCGGGAAATATAATGTCTCCACAATCTCTTCAGATGTGCTCGATTTGACTGTTGAGGGAAATTATATGGAGGTTAATCCTATGTTGTTTGTAAGTGAGTTTGTAAATAATTATCTGCCTGCTTATTCTATCAGCCAGAGCAATCGGTCGTTGAGAGGACGTAAATATTTGGAACAGTTCGATTTCCATTATGAGATAGATGTTAAGGATGTGAATCGGGTGCTAAAGGTGTTGGCTCCGGATTATCGGGTGGCTTCCGGTGCAAAGATTGTTTCAGGTTTCAGTACAGAAAGTAATTGTATGGATTTACATATCAAAGCAGACACAGTGGGTTATAAAGCAGTTGATTTGATAAAGCCGGATGTGACGATGACCGGAGATCCGAAACGTATGTTTATGCGAATGGATGTTGACAGATTGTTATATGGAGAGGATTATCAGCTTTGTAATGTTCGAAATGAGTTGATAATGGGAGAGAATCATTTGGATGACCGTTTAAGCTGGTGTAATTGGGGAGATAAAACCTATAGCGGTTCGCTGGCGGCATGTGTTGTGTTTCAACCTGAATATCCAGAAGGTTTTTCGACCAGAGTGTTGCTTCAACGGGGAGTGATAGTCATGGATGATAGTGTTTGGCATGTTGATCCTTCAACTGTTTTTATGAAAGGGAAAGAGATGGAAATAAAGGATTTTTCTGTTCGTCATGGTGATGAGTCATTTATGGTGACCGGTAAGATTTCAGAAGATCCGTATGAGACATTAACTGTTCAATTGGAAAATTTTAATTTGGGGTATTTGGCAAGACTGGCTTTGAAAAAAAACATGAAATTGTTTGGAATGACAAGCGGTTCATTGACCTTAAAGGATTACTATAATGATGGTTTGTTATTGTCGGATTTTACTGTGAATGATTGGGGTGTAGGTAGGGATACTTTGGGTTCATTGCAGTTCCATTCTTATTGGGATGCCGATAATCGTAATTTGATAGTGGGTGCAGAAAATAGGATGAAAGGTGAAGTGGCCTTATCTGTGGATGGATTATATAACCCTCGTACAGACTCTATTAATGTTAATATGTTAATGGAAAAAATGCAATTGGAGCGTTTGAGTTCATACATAACAGATATGACATCAGAGGTTAAAGGTGGATTGTCTGGTAACCTTACATTAAAAGGAACGGTTAAGCAACCGGATGTTTCCGGTATGATTGTTTTAGATTCGGTGGGTGTGAAGGTGAATATGTTGAATACCCAATTTTATGCTAATGATACTGTATGGGTCATGGGGAATCAATTGAACTTTATGGATTTTGCAGTTTATGATGCGGAAGGGCATAAGATGTTGGTAAATGGCGATTATCGTTTTTTGGAGAATAGGTATCAGGTAAAGGCCTTGTTTGATAATATGAGGATGTTGGATACGAAGTCGACCGATGGAGAGATGTTTTATGGGCAGGTGAATTTAAGCGGTATGGCTGTGATTGATAACAAAAATGGAGTAAAGAATATGACGATTAATGCCCGTACTGAGCCTAAGTCGCTATTTAATGTCCCGCTGACTTCTGCAATTACGGAGCAATCAAATAATTTCCTTCATTTTATACAAGCGGGTAGTCCTGTTGAGAAAAATGAGCAAGCTCCGATGCATTCTGCTGACATTAATTTGAATGCTAATTTAGAATTGAATGATAATTTAGAGGTACAGGTGATATTTGATCCAGCAGTGGGTGATATTTTAAAGGCAACCGGAAATGGAAATATCAAGTTGACATTCGACAAAGATGGTAGCTTGAGTATGTTGGGTGAATATGGAATAACTCATGGCGATTATCTTTTTACTTTGAGTAATTTGGTTAATAAGCGTTTTGTGCTTACTCCGGGCGGGACGATTACCTGGAATGGTTCTCCTTATGATGCTACGTTGGACATCAGTGCGGTGTATAATTTGAAAACTACTATAAATGAATTGTTACCACTGGATGCTGGCTCTTCTGAAGGTGTTGGAACTGAGGATGTTGTATCGGAGAGCGGCAGGAAAGTCCCTGTGGAATGTATATTGAATTTAAGCGATAATCTGCACAATCCCTCTGTGAAGTTTGGTATTAATTTCCCGTCTTTGGAGTCTCAGAGTAAGAGTTATATACAAAGTCTGTTTTCAAGTCAGGATGAGGTGAACAAACAGATGTTTTCTTTGCTGGTGTTGAATCGGTTTTATCGGAGTGATAATACAGGAGATTATGGAACACAAGCACAGACAGCAGGAGTGACTACTGTGACAGAGATGATGTCCAATCAATTGTCTAATTGGTTGTCTCAGATTAGTAATAATATAGATATTGGAGTCGCTTATAGGATGGGAGATCCGAATCGAGAAGTCAGTTCGGACGAAATAGAGTTGGCATTGTCTACCCAATTGTTGAATGACCGTGTTACAATTTCTGCTAATGGAAATATGGATGTGGGAAATACACGTAGTGGTGCTGACAATGATCGCAAGACAAATATTGCCGGTGATTTTGATGTGGAGGTGAAGCTTAATCGACAAGGTACTTTGAAGATGAAAGCCTATTCTCATACGAATGAGAAAATTCTTTATAATAATACAGAGATGATTCAGGGAGTTGGCGTATCCTATCAAGAAACATTTGATACTTTACGAGAATTATTGCGGAAATACTTTGGATTTTTACGCAGAAAAAAATAATTTTTTCTCTTAAATTATTAGGAGTCATAAGATTTTTTTCCTTAATTGCAAATTACAAACTATTACGAACAACCTTAACTATCTAATCTTATGACTGCTCAAGAATTTATGGACCGCGAAGCTCGATATGGAGCTCATAATTATCACCCGTTGCCTGTAGTCCTCGAACGTGGTGAAGGTATTTATGTATGGGATACAGACGGAAAACGTTATTTTGATTTTTTGTCTGCTTATTCGGCTGTTAATCAAGGACATTGTCATCCGAGGATTGTGAAAGCGATGACAGAACAAGCACAGAAGTTGGCTCTTACTTCACGTGCTTTTTATAATAATGTATTAGGAGAGTGGGAAGAGTATATTACGAAGTATTTTGGTTATGATAAGGTGTTGCCAATGAATACGGGAGCTGAAGCTGATGAAACTGCTTTAAAGCTTTGTCGCAAATGGGCTTATACTAAAAAAGGAATTCCTGACGGTCAAGCTAAAATTATAGTGTGTGAGGGTAATTTTCATGGTCGTACAATAACAATTGTATCGTTGTCTACTGATCCGGATTCGTATGGCGGTTTTGGTCCTTATACACCCGGATTTGTAAAGATTCCATATAATGATATTCCGGCTTTGGAAAAAGCTTTGGAGGATCCGTATATTGCCGGTTTTCTGGTGGAACCAATACAGGGAGAGGCTGGTGTGTTTGTGCCGGATGCCGGATATTTAAAGAAAGCCTATGATTTGTGTAGAGCGCACAATGTGTTGTTTATGGCGGATGAGGTGCAGACCGGTATTGCACGAACCGGTCGGTTGTTAGCATGTAATCATGAAGGGGTGCGGCCGGATGTCTTGATTTTAGGGAAGGCTATTTCAGGAGGATTAATGCCGGTATCTTGTGTGTTGGCTGATGATGAAGTGATGCTCTGTATTAAACCGGGAGAACATGGATCAACTTATGGAGGAAATCCGATTGCTGCAAAGGTTTCTATTGCTGCATTGGAGGTCGTGAAAGATGAAAAATTAGCTGAAAACTCAGAAAATTTAGGTGTTATTTTCCGTGATCGACTAGAACAAATCCATTCAGACATGATAGGGGAAGTTCGGGGGAAGGGATTGTTGAATGCGGTGGTTATTACTCCTAAAAATGGCAAGACAGCCTGGGATGTATGCTTAAAACTGCGAGATAAAGGATTGTTGGCTAAACCGACCCATCAGCATATTATACGTTTTGCACCACCATTGGTGATTAATAAGATGGAGTTAATAGAAGCTATTGGTATTATTGAAAATACCTTTGCTGAATTTGAATAATTAACGTTGTTGATAATGTGAGGACCTGAACTTGGAAGGTTTGGGTCCTCATATTTTTTGTGCAGATGAGTTTGAGGGGATGTAAGGTTTTCGTAATTTTGCAAACTGTGGACGAATGAAGACGAAGGATTGATAAGGATAATATTTAAAAGGAATTGTAATGAAGCATAATTGGAAGCCGGGAACGATGATTTATCCGTTGCCTGCAGTATTGGTGAGTTGTGGAAATACTCCTGAAGAGTACAATCTCTTTACGGTGGCTTGGACTGGAACGATTTGTACTGATCCTGCAATGTGTTATATCTCGGTGCGTCCTGAACGTCATTCGTATGATATTATCAAAAAGAATATGGAATTTGTCATCAACTTGACCACTGAGGATTTGTCATTTGCTACCGATTGGTGTGGCGTGCGTTCAGGAAGAAATTATCGTAAGTTTGAAGAAATGAAACTTACTCCCGGACAGGCTGCTGTGGTGAAAGCTCCGATTGTTGAAGAAGCACCGATTTCCATAGAATGCCGCGTCAAGGAAATTGTACATTTGGGTTCGCATGATATGTTTGTTGCTGAAGTGGTGAATGTACAAGCCGATGATCGTTATTTAAATCCGGAGACCGAGAAATTCGAATTAGATCGTGCTAAGCCGTTAGTGTATGTTCATGGCGAATACTTCGGTTTGGGGCGAAAAGTCGGTAAATTCGGTTGGTCTGTTCAAAAAAAGAAGAAGAAATAATAGATTTAACTATATTAGAATCAAGATGAAAAAAGGTTTTCAGTTTTTATGGTTGTCGCTGTTGGTGGTGCTGATGGCGGCATGTGGGAATGGATCTGGTTTTAAGTATGAAACAGTACCCAATGACCCTATGAATGCGCGTATTTATACGCTTGAAAATGGTTTGAAAGTTTACATGACCGTAAACAAGGATCAGCCGCGAATCCAAACATTTATTGCTGTGCGCGCAGGAGGCAAGAACGATCCTGCAGAAACAACGGGTCTGGCTCACTATTTTGAACATTTGATGTTTAAAGGTACAGAAAATTTCGGTACTCAGGATTATGCAAAAGAAAAGCCTATGTTGGATGAGATTGAGGCTTTGTTTGAAGTTTATCGTAAGACTACTGATGAAGCAGAGCGTGCAGCTATTTACCGCAAAATAGACAGTGTTTCATATGAGGCCTCTAAAGTGGCAATCCCTAATGAATATGATAAATTGATGGCTGCTATCGGAGCAGTAGGAACAAATGCTTATACAGCAAATGATATGACGGTATATGAGGAGGATATTCCGTCTAATCAGATTGAGAATTGGGCCAAAATCCAGGCAGATCGCTTTCAACATTCTGTGATTCGTGGTTTCCATACAGAATTGGAAACGGTGTATGAAGAAAAGAATATGTCATTGACAAAAGATGACAGAAAGGTATTTGAACAGATGATGGCGGCTCTTTTCCCTCACCATCCTTATGGTACACAGACTGTTTTAGGAACACAGGAAAATTTGAAGAATCCTTCAATTACGAATATCAAGAACTTCTTTAAAGAATGGTATGTGCCTAATAATATGGCTATTTGCCTGTCGGGGGATTTTGAACCTGAAATGATGATTGAAACTATCAATCGCTATTTTGGAAGTATGAAACCCAATCCAAATTTGCCTGAGTTGAAATTTGAAGCGGAAAAACCGATAGAGGCTCCGATAGTGAAAGAAGTTGTCGGTGCGGAGGCTGAATTTCTCGTGTTGGGATGGAGATTCCCAGGTGCTGCAAGTAAAGAGGCTGAAATGTTGAGCTTGTTGAGTGCTATCTTATATAATGGACAGGCAGGTTTAATCGACTTGGATATTAATCAACAGCAGAAGATGTTGGGAGCAGGAGCATTCCCTATTTCGCTTGCTGATTATTCAATGTACCTTATACAAGGCAATCCGAAAGACGGACAATCGTTAGAGGAAGTGCGCTCTTTATTATTGGCAGAGATAGAGAAGTTGAAAAATGGAGAGTTTGATGAATCGTTATTGGCTGCGACTGTTAACAATTTAAAAAAGAAAAAACAGGAGAGTTTAGAAAGTAATGCCGATAGAGCAGATTGGTTTGTTCAGTCATTTATAAACGGAGCAGATTGGGCAAATGAAGTGGGAGCAATTGAGCGTTTAAGTAAAATAACGAAGCAAGAATTGGTTGATTTTACAAAAACTTATTTCAAAGATAATTATGCTGTGATATACAAAAGAATGGGTAAGGATAATGGTACTAAAACTATCAGTAAGCCAGCAATCACCCCCATTGTTATGAACCGTGACGTTGCCAGCGATTTTTTGAAAGAAATACAAAATACTGCTGTTAAACCGATAGAACCTGTATTTGTGGATTTTTCAAAAGATATTGAAAAAGGTGTCGCAAAATCAAATATTCCGGTGTTGTATAAGAAAAATACAACTAACGATTTGTTTGTACTGACGTATGTAATTGAAAAAGGTAAAAATGAAGATCGCAATTTAAGTACAGCAGTGCAGTATTTAGACTATTTGGGAACTTCAACATTGTCGCCTGTGCAGGTGAAACAGCAATTCTATGAATTGGCTTGTAATTTTTCAGTTAAACCAACTTCAGAACGTACATATATTACCATTAGTGGTTTGGCTGAAAATATGGGCAAAGCAATGGATCTGGTTGAATCACTTTTAGCAGATGCTCAAGCAAATCCGCAGGTATTGGAATTTCTGAAAGCTGATTTGTTAAAAATTAGAGAAGATAAGAAGTTGAATCAGCAGGCTAATTTTGCAATGTTATTGCAGTATGGTTTATATGGTCCGAAATCTCCGGTAACAAACGTTTTGTCTAAAGAAGAATTAATGGGATTGAAGTCTGAAACCTTGCTGGCATGTTTGAGCGGATTGAATACAATCGAGCACTCTGTCATGTATTATGGACCTGCAACGCAAGAATCATTGATTGAAAATGTGAACAAATATCATCGCGTTCCGGCAACATTGACAAAAGTAGATAAGAAAAATGAGTTTACATTCCAGGAAACTCCACAAAATCGTGTGATTATTGCTCCGTATGATGCTGCACAGGTTTATATGGCCGCAATTTCTAATCGTGGAGAAAAATTCGATTTGACACTATATCCTATAATGACGCTTTATAATGAATACTTTGGAGGTGGAATGAACTCTATCGTTTTTCAGGAGATGCGTGAATCTCGCAGTTTGGCATATACAGCAAGTGCTAGCATCAATGAACCGAGCCGATTGGATCAGTCATACATATATAACACATTTATTGCAACACAAAATGATAAAATGGGAGATGCTTTGAATGCCTTTGATGAAATTATTAACAATATGCCAGAATCTGAGGCTGCTTTTAATTTGGCTAAAGATGCATTGTTGGCACGTTTGAGAACTGACCGAATAATTGGAGCTGATATTTTCAGTAGTTATCAGGCTGCTCGGGATTTAGGGTTGGATATTGATAGACGTAAAGTGTTATTTGATGAAGTTCAGAAACTGACTTTGGCAAATGTTAAGGATTTTCAACAGAAATGGGTGAAAGGACGTACCTATACTTATTGTGTGTTAGGTGATGAAAAAGCTATAGATATGTCGAAACTTTCTGCATATGGTCCTGTAACACGCGTGACAACAGAACAGATTTTCGGATACTAAAAATGAAAGGCAGTTTGGCTTGAAATAATAAAGCCAAACTGCCATGTAATAACTTAGCTGGGTTAGTCATGAAGTTTAATATGATATTGAGCTGTTTTGTCGCTATACTTGCATTGGTAAATCCTATACAAAAAGTATTGATTGTATCATCATTGCAAGAGCGTTTTTCTCCTGCTGAATTAAGATATATATCATTAAAAGCGACTTTCACAGCAATGTTGATTTTGATATTTTTCCTTTATCTGGGGCAAGTAACTTTCAGTTATGTTTTTCGAGTAGAACTCTATTCTTTTCAAATTACTTGTGGCGCCGTGTTGATGTATAACGGACTTTCCGGATTGTTAAAAGGATTTTTTATGAAAGTGGACGAGCATATAAAGATTGCAGATTTGACAACTGTACCTATAGCTATCCCGATGATTGCCGGACCTGCTACAATTACAGCGGCTGTGACTTTTCCTGTACAATATGGACGTTTTGTTACGATTGTAGCTATTTTATTGGCTTTGCTTGTGAATCTGATTTTTATGTTGGAAGCTAGAAAAATAGGTAACTTCTTGATTAAATACAACTTCATGAATCCGTTGATTCGTATTATCGGATTAATTGTTGCCACGATTGGTTTACAGATGGTGTTTGATGGAATTACTCTATTTATAAGGACATTGTCTTGAGTTTCATGATGAATATCATTGGGTCTCAGAATTTAGGTGAGAGGAGAGACGGTAAAAGAAGAGATGGTTCTCAAATATTGGTTCTATAAGTTGAAAACGGATAAATTTAGCAAGGGTTGCTTCTCCTTTTGTGCGTGAGATATGTGCTATACGGCAATATTTATTAAGTGATATGGATTCATTTTGTGACAAGTAGTCCATCAGTACTTGTTCCTGTTTTGTATAATGTACAAATACACCTTGAGGTTTTGCTTCTTGTTGCCAAATTTTTAAATGTACAGGAGTAGCTAATATGTTTTCGTCTTTGATTCGTATATAAGCCCATTTTTTATTGTTATAGTCTGTGGCATAGTATGGTTTATGCATGCCTGGTTGGATAATAACTTCTAAAACGGTGTGACCTTCTACTTTGTGAGTAATCATTTCGCATTCGACTGCCGGATGACAATAAAGTTTAGCTGCAGCATCAATCATATAAATCTCTTCTTCTGAGCGTACACCTGCAATGCGACCATTGTCCTTGACACCAATAAGTAGCCGTCCTCCGTCCGTATTTGAAAATGCAGAGAGTGTTTTGGCTATTTTACGTGCATCTGAAATCTCAAATTTAAAGTCTTGCTGTTGATGTTCCCCTTGTGCAATCAAGTCGAATATATAGTGGCTCATTTCTTTGCTCTGCTTTGTCTGTTAATTTTGCGACTGCAAGTATACAAAAGATAAATTGCATTCAGTTTTGTACAGATGATTTTTCTTTGTACACTATTCTTAGTCATCACACCGTTGATAATTATATAGATATTGTTATTTGTTTTTTTTAATCGAATCTATTAGTATTTTTGTCAATCATCAAACTTTTATTCCTAATTTTGTACTAATGGGTGTTGAATATGATAAATGAAACAAGGTAGCAAGTTAATATCATTGGACAGTAAATCAGCTTTTGAGAAGTTGTTTAGAAGTAATTATACTCGTTTATGTATTTATGCAGAATCTCTGCTGCATGATAGGGAGCTTGTGGAAGATTTAGTGCAAGGAGTTTTTTGTGAGCTTTGGGAAAAGCGAGAAAAATTAGAAATTCATGATTCTTTAAATGCTTATTTATACCGGACTGTTTATAATGCCGCTTTGAATCTTCTTAAACATGAAAAGGTGAAGCTCAGTTTTGTTGAGTTTGTTAATAGACATACTATTAGGGAGGAGAATAATACAGAGCATTTCTTTGACAGGGAAGAGCAGGGATATTTATTAGATGAACTTAATCGGGCCATTAATACTCTTCCTGATCAATGTCGAGAGATTTTTCTGCTTAGCCGTTTTGCCGGCAAGAAGAGTATGGATATTGCTAACTCATTGAATATATCTGTCCGTACCGTGGAAACACAACTTTATCGTGCGATGAAACATTTGCGTTCTGAACTTGCCCATCTTCGTAATGCAGATATTTTGTTATTCTTTTTATGGGGTACTGCAAATAGATTTGGTATGTAGCTAATCTAAATGTTAAAATCGATTTTTTGATGGAAAAGATGTAAGTAGTTTGTCGTTATTGCTTGTCTTATATTAAAACGATAGTAAAATATAAGGTTGAACTATTATGACAAATGAGATACAGCATATAATAATTGCTTCTTTGGAAGGGAGAGCTACCGACAGCGAATTGACGACTTTACATCATTGGTTGGAAGAGTCTGTTGAAAATCATGCTTTATATGAAGATTTTTGTAAGGTATGGAGACAAGCGGGTAAGGATGTACGTTATGATGTTGACGGAGGTTGGGAACAGATAGAATTGCGTTTGAAGCAAAGCATTTCTATACATCGTAAACGTTTGCTGATACATTGGATGGAAGTGGCTGCCGTGGTTGCCCTTTTTATTGTCGGAGGAGCATGGTATTTGAGTGATTTTTTATCAGATAATGCAGTCACTCGAACTACCGTTAGCCAAATAGAGCCTGGAAGTAAAAAGGCGATTCTCTATTTAGGAGAAAATCGTCAGGTTGAGTTGGGAGAGGAACAACAAGATTCTCTTTTTTATGAGAATACGACTCTTAAGCAAGAGGGGAATACTTTGGTATATAGTGGTAAAAATCAAAATTCAGAGATCGAAGAGTATAATCGTTTAGTCACTCCTCGAGGAGGTGAATATTCAGTGATATTGTCAGATGGTACTAAAGTGTGGCTGAATGCAGAGTCAGAATTAAAATATCCTGTACATTTCAACGGAGAAGAACGTAGAGTATATTTAAAAGGAGAGGCATACTTTGATGTGGCAAAGCGTAATGGACAAAAATTTATTGTTTGTTCCGATAAAACACAAGTGACAGTTCTCGGTACGGAATTTAATATAAGGAATTATGAGGAAGGAGTAATTGCAACAACGTTGGTTGAGGGAAGTGTATTGGTTGGATTCGATGGTAAAGAGTGTCGCTTGAAACCGGGACAGCAGGCTACAATCGATGCTACTGGTATAAGTGTCAGAGAGGTGGAGCCCATACTTTATACAGCTTGGAAAGATGGATTTTTTGTTTATCGCAATATGACGCTCGACCATATTTTACAGGAATTGTCCAGATGGTATGATTTTACTTATTTTTATCAAAATGAAGAATTGGGAGCATTACGATTAACTGCAAAAATTAGAAAATTTGATAGCGTTGAGGATATTTTTGAAATACTAAAAACGACAGGGCATGTGGATTTTGTAGTGAAAGGGAAAACGATTACTGTGACAAACTAACTGCTTAATTATTAATTAACTAAACTAAGAATTTATGGAAAGAAAACTTAAAGGTCGATTTTGTCTTGCCGCCAAAATCTCTTTGATTTTAATGTTATTTTGCTTGCAAATTCAGGCAAATGGCTTTTCTCAACAGACGCGGGTGAGTTTGAAATTGGGAATTGTCAGTGTCAAGCAACTTTTTGTTGAAATAGAAAAACTTACAGACTTGGCATTTGTTTATAATTCAGACGATGTTGAGAAGATGGGAAATGTGGAAGTAAATTTTACGAATGAAGAGGTAAGCAAGATTTTAGATTATTGCTTGAAAGAAACGGGGTTTACTTATAACTTCGTGAACAATCACATTGTTGTCAAGAAAGCAGAAAAATCAACCCAACAACCGATGGAGAGAACCATCAAAGGAAAGGTTATGGATAAAAAAACTGGAGAACCTTTGCCTGGTGCAACCATTATGATTAAAGGAACGAGAGTTGGAACAGCAACTGATATTGATGGTAAGTTTCAAATGACTATTGCAGCAGATGTCAATGCTTTGGAAATTTCTTTTGTCGGTTATAAGACTATTACAATTCCAGTTTCTCAAAAAAATGATTATATCATCATGCTTGAAACTGTGACTGCAGAAATGGATGAAGTTGTTGTAACCGGTATGTTTACACGTAAGGCAGATAGTTATACCGGAGCTGTAACTACAATTAAAGCAGATGAATTGCAGCGTGTTGGAAATCAAAATATTTTGCAATCATTGAAAAATATAGATCCGTCATTTCAGGTGTTGGAAAATAATGAATTTGGTTCTGACCCCAATAAAATACCTGAAATTCAAATGCGTGGAGCTTCAAGTTTTACGGATATGAAGGATAAATACCAGACAAATCCTAATCAGCCACTTTTTATTGTAGATGGATTTGAGCAATCAATAGAAAAAGTGTTGGATATGGACATGAATCGTGTTGCATCTATAACTTTACTGAAAGATGCTACTGCAAAAGCATTGTATGGTTCAAAAGGTGCGAACGGTGTTGTTGTTATCGAAACGTTAGTTCCAGAAAAAGGGAAAATGCGTGTATCTTATATTGGTAATCTGAATATTCAAGTTCCTGATTTGTCTAGTTATAATTTAGCAGATGCTGCAGAAAAATTAGAGATAGAGAAAAGAGCTGGTGTGTATACCGATAAATATGGTTATCCTCTTACTCAGCAAAATTACGATACTAAATATTGGTCGTATTATAATGAAATATTGAGAGGTGTTGATACTTATTGGTTGAATAAACCTTTACGTGTAGGTGTTGGTCACAAACATACCCTGGCTTTTGAAGGAGGTGATGACGCAATTCGTTATGGAGTCGATTTTCAATATAATGATGTTTCTGGAGTGATGAAAGGTTCGAATAGGGAGGTGATTTCTATGGGATTTAATTTACAGTATAGGTTTAAATCATTAATTTTTTCAGAACAACTTTCTGTTACGTTTAATAAAGCGAAAGCATCCCCTTATGGGACATTCTCAGAATATGCCCGTTTGAATCCTTATTGGAGGGCATATAATGAAGATGGTTCTGTGAAAGAAATTATGGGTGATTACGATAAAGCTAATTTTCAGGGTACAAAACCGATTTATAATCCTTTAATAAATGCAGATATAAATACAAAGAATAATAATTCTTATGTTGACATCACAAATAATTTTTATGTAGAATGGCAGGCATTTGAC
>CAKVCR010000033.1 GCA_934725835.1 uncultured Odoribacter sp. | reverse complement strand
TGAAGTTTCCGAGCATCAGGATTGTCAACTAATTTTTTC
This sequence comes from uncultured Odoribacter sp., assembly GCA_934725835.1. Classification (GTDB taxonomy): domain Bacteria; phylum Bacteroidota; class Bacteroidia; order Bacteroidales; family Marinifilaceae; genus Odoribacter. The sequence goes on along the minus strand of CAKVCR010000033.1, from coordinate 15,423 downwards.
CGAAAAGCAATGGTCAGAATCTTGAAATAGACCCAATTCACGGCAACGAAGGCTACAAGAGCGCCGATGACGACTGAAACAGTCATTTCTGTTTGCATATTCATTTTAGGTTTATTATTAATAAAAACAGCACCTAAGACAGAGAACCTCCAATACGTCTCAATTCTTCATCTAAAGCATCAAGACAGAGGCTCTTCTGAAAATGAGCATTATAATAATTGTATCCATTCTTGCCTTTATTCTTTAAGACTTCCGCAGGAGTTGTAGACAATCGAAGAACAGTTTCTGCCAACCCGGTCACATCGTCAGCGGAAACACACCAGCCACAGTTCGCGGCAAGAACAACCTCCTGTCCTTCTCCATCCAACATTGCAAGAATAGGCTTGGAGCAAGACATATATGCCTGAACTTTCGCCGGAAGTGTAAGCTCAAACACGAGTTTATTTTGTAATGAAACCAGCATGACGTCCGCTTCTTTGAAAAAGGACGGCATTGAGGCAATCGGAAAGCGACCAAGCAAATGCACTGTGGCAGAAAGTCCATTCCTCGACACGAATTCTTCAACCCACGCTTTTTTTCGCCCATCACCAAGAAAAATCCAATGGATATTACGGTGTTCTTTCAGCAAAGCAGCAGCCGCAAGGACATTTTCAAGATTTTGAGCCTCGCCCATATTACCGGCAAACATTATTCTGAATCCATTTGGTAGTTCTGGAATAACCGTTTCCGATGAAAGCACTATTGAATCATCACTCCAATTAGGAAGATACTTGATTTTATCATCGCTCACACCTCTTTCTGCGAGCAGTTTTCTGAAACCGTAAGAGCTGATGTGAATTACAGAACAATTTCTATATATGTGGTCCATCATCCTATCAACAAGACTGAAGACCATTGGACTGTTAATTCCTCCCGCCGTAAGGCTCTGAGGCCACATGTCAAGAATCCACAAATCGATTGGTGTTTTACGAATTTTCTTTATCAGAACCGCCGGTAGCGCTATAAATGCGGGAGAAGTATCATGCACAAAAATACAGTCATACTTGTGAAATAGTGACTGATACAAAGCATAAAAGAAAAAAGAAACAAGCCCCGAGACATAATTGAGGACAAGCCGTAGTGCCCCACCATTGCCACGAGGAAACACGGGCACCCGTATTATCTTCACTCCATCAATGACTTCCAGACGCCTTTTGAACAACGAATATCCTTTGTGATAATGTCCTTCCGGATAATCTGGTATTGCCGTAAGAACTGTTACTGCATAGCCGCGGCGTGCAAGGTCAAACGCGACGTCGTTGCAACGGAAAGACTCTGGTAAAAAATGATTTGTAAGAATCAGACAACGCATAGAATCAGTATTTTCTCCACACCATTTTGTTGACGACGCCAACATAGGACTGGATGAGCTTCACAACCTTGGTAGAGACGTTCTCGTCGGTGTAGTCGGGAACTGGTGTGCCATAGTCACCATTCTTAACCAGTTCGACGGCCGTATCAACCGACTGAAGAAGACCGTGCTCGTCGATGCCCGAGAGGATGAAGCAGGCCTTGTCAAGAGCTTCGGGACGCTCGGTACTGGTGCGGATACAGACAGCAGGGAACGGATGACCTACGCTCGTGAAAAACGAAGACTCCTCCGGGAGTGTGCCACTGTCACTCACTACAGCAAAAGCATTCATTTGGAGACAGTTGTAGTCGTGAAAACCGAGTGGCTCGTGCTGAATGACGCGGGGGTCAAGCTTGAATCCAGACTGCGAGAGGCGGTTACGACTGCGCGGGTGGCAGCTGTAGAGGATTGGCATATCGTACTTCTCTGCCATCGCGTTTATGGCGTTGAAGAGGCTGAGGAAGTTCTTCTCCGTGTCGATATTCTCCTCGCGGTGGGCGCTCAGAAGGATGTACCGACCCTTCTCGAGGCCGAGGCGCCTGTGGACGTCGCTTGACTCGATTTCCGCGAGGTTGGCGTGCAGGACCTCCGCCATCGGGGAACCAGTCACGTAGGTGCGCTCCTTCGGCAGGCCGCAGTCGGCGAGGTAGCGGCGGGCATGCTCGCTGTACGCCATGTTCACGTCGCTGATGATGTCAACTATCCTGCGGTTCGTCTCCTCCGGTAGGCACTCGTCCTTGCAGCGGTTGCCCGCCTCCATGTGGAATATCGGGATGTGAAGGCGCTTCGCGCCGATCACGCTCAGGCAGGAGTTCGTGTCGCCCAGGACGAGGACGGCGTCCGGACGGGTCTGGACCATCAGCTTGTAGGAGGCGCTGATGATGTTGCCCATCGTCGCGCCGAGGTCATCGCCCACGGCGTCCATGTAGACCTCCGGCTCACCAAGCTTGAGGTCGCGGAAGAAGATCCCGTTTAGGTTGTAGTCGTAGTTCTGGCCAGTGTGGGCGAGAAGTACGTCGAAATACTGTCGGCACTTTGTGATGACCGCTGCCAGACGGATAATTTCCGGGCGAGTCCCCACTATGATTAAAAGCTTCAACTTGCCGTTGTTGGCAAAGCTGACGTCGCTATAGTCTGTCCTTAGTTGTTGTGACATAATTTTTTTTGATTTTATTTTACGGCAGAATGATATAGTCGCCGATTTCCTACCCCACGGGGTCGAAATAGGTGTCCGGATGGGAAGGGTCGAAGTTTTCGTTTGCCCATATCACCGTCACAAGATTTTCGGTCTTCGAGAGATTGATAATGTTGTGGGTGTAGCCGGGGAGCATGTGAACGACCTCAAGTTTGTCACCGCTAACCTCAAACTCCATCACCGGGAAAGGCTTGCCGTCAGCATCCACGCCGACACGCCTCTCCTGCACAAGAGCACGACCACTCACTGCAATGAAGAACTCCCACTTGCTGTTGTGCCAATGCTGCCCTTTCGTCACTCCCGGTTTAGAAACATTCACCGAAAACTGCCCGCAATTATGTGTCTTGAGAAGTTCCGTGAACGACCCGCGCTCATCAATGTTCATCTTCAGAGGAAACGCGACCTTTTCTTTCGGTAGGTAACTCAAATACGTTGAATACAACTTCTTTGCAAAACTGTCTGCTGGTATCTCCGGCATCATCAGCGTCTTCGGCTGTGCTTTGAAAGACTCAAGCAGATCGACAATTTCACCGAGCGTCGCATGATGTGAGACAGGAACGGCACAATAACGCCCGTCATCGACAAGAAGCGTATTCACGCCATCAAACTCACAATGGTGTTCCTCTCCTTTCAGCGCGGCAATCATCTCGTCAACGAGGTCGTCAATATAGAGCAATTCCAATTCAGTATCCCTGTCATTCACCTGAATCGGAAGATCATTAGCAATGTTGTTACAGAATGTTGCCACCGCGCTGTTATAGTTCGGGCGACACCATTTTCCGAAAAGGTTCGGGAAACGATAGACAAGGACTTTTGCTCCGGTCTCACGTCCATAATTGAAGAAGAGTTCCTCTCCGGCAAGCTTGCTACGCCCGTAGTCCGACTGGGCATAGCGTCCGATAAGAGTTGCCTGAATCGACGATGAGAGCATCACCGGGCACTTGTTTCCATGCTTTTTCAACGTGTCGAGTAATGTACTCGCAAAACCGAAATTTCCGCTCATAAACTCAGATTGGTCTTTTGGACGGTTCACTCCGGCAAGATTGAACACGAAATCAGCTTCGGCACACCAAAGTTCAAGTTCCCCCGGTGTTGAATTGAGATCATACTCGAAGACCTCATCCACCGATGGAGCAGCCGGACTTCCCTGTCCTGCTGCTGCGAGACCACAGCAGCGGGCCTTGCCAGTTCTGATATTGTTCAATTGAGCACAAAGATTCTGACCGACAAAACCCTTGGCTCCAGTCACTAAGATTTTCATTGAATTACAATTTGATAGGACAATTCCGCCGTACTGCGAATAACGCAGCTATTCGCTACGGATTTCAGTTGTCTTTTTCCTCGGAAGCAGCCCGAGATCCTCGCGGACGAAACGAAGTTTAAGGAGAAGCTCCTTCATTCCTTCCACATCAAGACGGCGGGTGTTGTGCGAATGATAGTCCTCAATCTTTGCCACATCCTCATTGCCCACGGTGAAGAACTTGTCATAGTTCAGGTCGCGTGTGTCGCAAGGTATGCGAAAATAATTGCCCATATCTATGGCCCGAGCCATCTCCTCTCTCGTCACGAGCGTCTCATAGAGTTTCTCGCCGTGACGTGTGCCGATGACCTTGACTTCTGTTTCACCATACCTCGGATTGACTTTCGCGTAGGTCTCCTTAAGGGCCGTGGCGAGAGTTTCCAATGTGGCTGCAGGTGCCTTCTGGACGAACAGATCTCCGTTCTCGCCATGTTCCCAGGCATAGATGACCAGATCCACGGCATCGTCAAGCGTCATCATAAAACGTGTCATGTTCGGGTCTGTGATGGTAATCGGCTTTCCTTCAATCATCTGCTCAACCCAAAGAGGAATGACCGAGCCGCGTGAAGCCATCACATTGCCGTAGCGTGTGCAGCAGATTGTCGTCTTCGCGTCTTTCCCGAGAGAACGTCCTTTCGCAATAGCGACCTTTTCCATCATAGCCTTTGAAATACCCATTGCATTGATTGGATAGGCTGCCTTGTCCGTCGAGAGCACGACTATCTTCTTTACGCCATGCGCAATCGCCGACTCAAGCACGTTGTTTGTCCCCTCCACATTCGTCCTCACCGCTTCCATCGGGAAGAACTCGCAGCTCGGAACCTGCTTGAGGGCAGCGGCTGAAAAGATGTAGTCCACTCCCGTCATCACATTGTCCACTGACTGACGGTTGCGGACATCTCCGATGTAGAACTTGACCTTAGGATTCTGAAGCGCATGACGCATGTCATCCTGCTTCTTCTCATCACGGCTGAAAATTCTGATTTCCTTGACGTCTGAGTCAAGAAACCTCCGGAGAACCGCATTTCCGAAGCTCCCCGTGCCCCCTGTAATCAGGAGGACTTTGTCTTTGAATAGTGACATATTATTTGATTATAATTGTTCTGGCTATCTATATCCGTGGATTTTTCTCCAGCCAAAGTGCCACAGTCTCCACAAGGGAGTCCACAGCCAAGCCCACCGGTCAAAGCGGGCAAATCGAAACGCCTTGCCGTTCACGAGCCAAAAGCTCCGCCAACGACTGTTCAGACTGCCTCGCTGCTCATCTGCCCGGCCGAAATTGCCGCTGCGGACAATCTCCTCAAGTATCATTCGTCCGTCGGCAGGATTAGAAACCCAAAGCATGGCAGTTGCATCCAAGGCGAATACCTCCTGCAGAACCCACATCAGCGCCCCGGCAAATCTTTCCAAGCCAAGTTCTTGTACAACAAGTTTTGCCTTAGACGTATCAGCATGCCTTGCCTGAACGTCCAGCAGTACGAAATGGTAGTCCATCAGCTGCCTGAGGCCAATCCCCTCCGTGTAGAGGTGGTGACGAATGTGAATCAACTGATGCACGAGATTGAAGCAGGGATTAGGCACTGTAATATCCCCGGCACCCGACGGAAGTTCGATTTTATGCTCAAAGCAGCGCTCTTTCTCTGCCTCAAAGAATTTCTGGAGACTACGGTTCTTGAAGGGGTCACGCATAATGAACGGATGGTAATGAATTTCCACCTCCACGTCTCTGAAGCAATGGTAGTGTATTTCCAATTCATTCACGTCCCGAGTCGGAAAAGTCGAGTTCACATAGTCAATCACGCGCTTATACCCTCCGTCCAGAAATATGTCAATGTCGCCCGGCTGTCTCAACGTGCCAAGTTCCCCACCATAAATCGCAGCATTCCCCTGCCCTTTCATAATGTAGGTCCGGAACCCGGTCACGCTAAGTTTCGTCTGTAGTTCCACGCACCTTCTGTCAATCAGCTCATTACGCTGCTGAATCCCAACAGCATTCGCTATCCACTTTAGTTTTAGGTCATCCGGCAGATTCGCAACCATCTCAGGCTGTTCATCGCACAATCGCTGAACACCGGCAAAGCAGACCCCGACGAGAGTCTGCTTACCTGCAACATTGTACATCTCCACCCATTCGGAAGAATACGGGATATGTGAAAACGAACGCGCCGCCCCGACTGATATTCGGAGCAACTCGAAAAATAGTTGGTTCAAAAATCAGAATGATTTAGGCATCCAGCAATTTCTGAATCCACGCATTAAAATGTGGACACTTTCGGCGTAATTCATAGGATTATTGAACGATATTGAAAAACAAAACTTCGTTAATCGCATGACAACAGTTTATCGTACAGACATAGGTATTCTCCGAAGCACTTGTCCTTGTCATTACTTATCATTTAATGTCTTAATCCAAATATTTGTCAGTTGTAGCCAAACTGAATCAATTGAATACAATGACATAACTCTTGCCCTAGCCCGTTCTGCCATATTCTGGAATTGATCATAATGAGTAATTGCATTTTCTATCTGCCGGACTAGATTATCCGTATCACCCACCGGCACAACGATGCCACATGGTGTTGCACTGTCTATATTTAACATCTCAGGAATTGCACCCACTGGAGTAGAGATGATTGGACAAGAGCATGCCATACTCTCTAAAACAACATTCGGGAAACCTTCTGTATAGGTTGGGAGCACAAATAATCCAGAAGACAGTAATTCTTTTACAACTGTTTTAATGGATTGGTTTCCAGCAATGGTAAGCCATTTACTCCAGCCAAAGCCAGCAACTTTGGTTAATCGTTCCCGAACGGCATCTGTAACTTGCCCTAAAATCGTCACATTAACGGGATATTTATGACGCACGACCTTCACAGCCTCCATCAATTCATTGATCCCTTTTGTCTTTATCACATGCCCGACAAAAACAATTTTATTTGGCATCCGGATAATTTCAGAAGAATACTCATTGACAATCTTTACAATATCACCCGACAACGGATTTGGCAAGTCGGATATATTTTCATACCCGAAGTTTACAAGAGTTTCATATGATGCTTTATCAATTACTACTACATTATCTGAGTTTCGTACAATGAGATTCATTAATTTATATTCCCAATTTTTCTCTCGATAGATCTCAGGAATACGCCCAAAATGAAAATGGATTATAAATTTCATCTTGTGCCAACGGCATAGTTGAAGAGCCAACACGTCTCGCATCAAACCGAAAGATGCACTTGAGCACATATGTAGTGCCGAATAATTTTCTGAGTTAAGTTTCTTCGACAATTTTACAATGAACGGGAAATACTGCTTTACCCCAGTCACGATTCGTCGACAGATACTTCGATTTTCCCAATTCACATTCTCTACTCCTGGGTAAAACCAATCCAGTTCAAAATTTGATTTGTGAGATGAATAATAATCTAGAATGTGTCTTGTCCACATCGAAATGCCACCTGTTGACACTTTCGGCGAACATAGTAATATCTTATTATTTGTCATAAGTTGTGAAAATGCTTTCGAGTCTTTCCCTTGGAATACGCTTATTTGCCGAATATAGGGTTTCTTCATGTTCCAAGATTTGCTCTATACTCCACTTGAACTTTATTACACGAGCCGGCACTCCTCCGACAATACTATATGGAGGAACATCTTTGCACACGACGACTCCAGCAGCGATTATTGCCACTCATCCTATCGCTACTCCAGACAATAAAGTCACGTTACATTCTATCTATCACGGAATCAGAACAATAACCAAACTTTGATTTTCTTATCCCGAAGTAAGACTTCATCAGTACATAAAGTCCACGAATAACAAATATGTTTTTTTGTTTCTCATAGGTCTACTTTTCATTGGACTTAAAAAGTTTCTCATATTTGCCTGCACACGTGCCCATAGAATATGGCTCATAACTTTGTTTCGCACAGATTCTTAATCGCTCAACCTCATTAAGGGGAAGAGATAGGTAATACTTCAATGTTTCATATAATGACTCTTCTGATAAATCTTTAGTTAAAAGCCCGTTCTTTCTATCTTGGATAACATTTACTATTCCTCCAACTGGTGTACAAATCGGAACAACACCCATTCCCAAAGCCTCTATCAACGATATTGGCAAGCCTTCATATGAGGAGCACAAACAAAATGCATCTGCAACCGCTAAATAATCTAGTGGATTCGTTTTTTCCCCAAGAATGTATTGATTTGGAGAACTGTTCTGCTTCATCTCTTCATAAACATGTTCATCACGAATGTTTCCAATGTACAGCACGGAAAAGTCATATCTTTCATCATAAAGGCGTTTTGACACTTTTGCCAGCAAAGGTTGTCTTTTAACTGGATTTAATCTTGCAAGATTAACTATGACGCGAGTATTTTTATCCCTTTTATAAGAATTAACCTCATTGACGATCTCTACTGGAGCATGCAGAAACGTCGGGATTGAACGTCCATTGAATATGACTGGTGCATCAATGCCATAATACTCAACGAAACTACGCCGCGATTCTTCAGATATTGTAATAGGAGTAACAAGTTTCAACCGAAAGCATAACCACCTAATGAACGTGCCTAATTTTCCGCCAGCTTCCTTTTCGGCATCACTATGTATTGTCATAAAATATTTTACGCGCTTATGATTAAATAAAATACATGGAAGAAGATAATTAATCGCCAATAGATGCATATGGACAACATCGGGGCGCTCCAACTTTATTATTGAAAAAATTTTCCCAAACATAGAAATCGACAATCCGACCTCTTTATTTAAAGCAATATGTTTCACCGAACTAGCCAGATCTGGCAAATAGAAGTTTGCCCCCTCTGCCTGATAATACGTTATCAAAACGACTTCGCTGTGATTTGCAAGTTGATTACATAAATCTACAACAAAACGTTCTGCACCACCAGAAGATAGTTGTGGAATTACTTCTATTATCTTCATAAAATAATGGAATTATCTTGACCAAGAATAATAAGTATAACTCAACGCATACAAGGCGGACAGTGAATATAAATACATTGTCACTTTATCCAAACTGGTCCGCTTATTATTTTGAAAATAATAACACAAAACCAGCAAAATTGGGAAATATGCAGCATGGATTGTTCTTGTGCATAAAGCAGAATCAATTTCTTGATTTGCCAACAACATTGCCATATATAGCAAAAGTATAGAATAACTGAATAAAAAGGATATTGCCTTATTTTCAAACACGCCTTTAAAGACGTATCTTCTAATCAATAAAAAAGAACTTAAGGCTAATGGCAAATATTCAACAATTTCTTGAATTATGCCATTAATATTCGCTACCGACTTCTCGTTTTCAAAAAAAAGACGCCCAGAATCAACGGTGTTTTCTCCCAAAAATGGCAATGCTAAAATATTAGCAATAACAACACGAACAAGGCCATACAAAAATGGATACAAAAGGATTAGCAAAGTCAATTTTTTTTTGTCAACATCGAAAATTAATGCTAAAGGAATAATCGCAATATATATCACGGCACTTTTATGAAGTGATACAACTAGCAACAAGCCACCAAGCATAGCTATCCGGAAGATTAGATTCTTGTGTTGAATAAACTCAATTGCAAAAAAAAGAGCCAATGCAAATACCAAAGAAACACGAGAGAGGGCAAACTGACGATATAAAATTATTGGTAATAGCAAACCCATCATATTCGCATTGAGGCCTAATAACTTTGCTGTAATTATGTAAAAACAAGCCGCGCCTCCCCAAATAGCGGTGCGCCACACATAGAACCCATTAGGTAAGATTTCTGCCAATGCAAAATAAAATGGCTCAACATGAATTGCTTCATGATACCTACTCATTGAGTCATATAAATATATATACGAGTACGTGTCATCTATAGCGAACCCAGTGATTACGAACACAGAGAAAAAAAACAGTGGTATTAAATAATTTTTTCCTGGGTAATTAGCATAAATATTCCTTGTATACAACAAAGTAGGAATCAGCCAGAACAGAAAGCTCAATATCACCAGCGAAGGCTGGTGTTCATATCCTATCATTATGTCGAAAATATTTTAAATATAAAGACAAAACAAAAATTATAGGGAAGATACCATATCCCAAAAGCCACAAAGTCTTACAGCGTAATTCCTTCAACGCCTCATTATAAGGCAACTTTAATGTTATTATATACGTTAAATACAAAATATAACGTCTAAACATATAGAAAAAAGAACACTTGAATAAGAATAAATTTTCTTGTATAAATATTTTATTCGAATATGCAGCCGAATACCAACGGTTACTATAATTTTGCCGTCCTCGAGTTATACTATTGTCCGAATACTGATAAATGCGCACCGGAGAAAATATATACCGAGTATTATATTCTCGCGCAAATCTTGCCCAAAAAACATCTTCATAAACAAATGTTATCTTATGATTATACCAATATTTATCAAAATAAAAGAATGGGCATAATTTATAACAACTCATTTTCGTTGATGTCACGTTTTCAAAGTCATATCCTTGAATAACTTGATAATCAATATAATTTGTATCAAAAAAAGAGTCTGCAAGAACACAACATTTGCCCCCGAGAACTCGTCCGGCTGACGTTATTGTTAAGGCTTTAATTGAGCCAATATCTCGCCTATGGGAATTTTCTATATCAGTCCAAGCTTTATAAAAGATTTCTAGACAATTCGGCATATATATATCGTCATCATCAAAATCTACGATGTATGGTGTCCGACACATTTCATAAGCAAGTTTAAATGCTGTATGTTTTCCCCCATTTTCTTTTTTCACATATACGATCGCTAGCTCACCTTCAGCAATCCACTTTTCAACTTCAAATTCAGTTCCATCTGTGGATCCATCATCAATGATCAGCCACTCAAAGTCATCAAATGTCTGATTCTTTAGATTAGAATACACATTTTTTAGCAAGTTCTTTCTATTAAATGTCGGGGTAAAGACAGTAAAATAATGACCATTGCACATAACAAGTTACTTTCCCAATAATTTTTTCAGTTTATTAATATTCAGTAGAAAACAAATAAATATACAAGCCATCCCCAGCAATAACCTCACATACATATTTTCACAAACTTGTCTAAAAATCCAATAGGAAGTAATCATCACAGAAAAGCTGAATATAATTGATTTGAAAAAAGAACTTACAACATACGTCAAATTTCCTTTCAGAACTTTGTTTAAGAAAAATAGACTTATAATAAATTCTACAATAGCGCTAACTGTCCATCCAATAACGACCAATTCTAGATTAAAATTAATCATTATTATGACGATAATAATACCTATCGTTTTTTTTATAATCTCAGAATATAACAAATAATCGCCATTCCCAACAACTTTCAAAATATTCATATTTAAGGCCTGAAATGGATAAAACATGAAACCTATAGATAAAATAGACAACATATTGGCAGAAGCCTGCCAACCATCTCCGTATATAACAGACACAGTCTCCATAGAATAACTTGATATAAATGCAGAGAATGGTATTATACACAAACAAATAAAATCAAATGATTTGTTATAAGAATTCAATAAGTGCCCTTTATCGCCTTGTATCTTAGATTGTATCGGATAAAGAGCCCGAATATAAAAATCACTAAAGCCAACAGCGCCGGTGCTTGCCAATGTCTTTCCTCGATCATAGAAGCCCAAGTCTATTGGCGAGTATTTTTTTCCTATAAGTAAAGAATATATATTATTATAAACAGCATGAAATTGTGAGGCGAACATTATTTTCACCCCCAATGGTGCCATTCGCCTCAAAGATTCCATATTGAATCTGCCAAGTGGATGCCAATGGCTTAGATACATTGTAAACAATGTATTTATTAAAGAACTTAGCAATGACTGACAAATAATAGCCCAATATCGAAAATTTAGATATGCCATTACTACTGCAGTTATTGCAGAAACGATGGAACTTACTAAATTGATTAATGCGATTTTTTTAAAATCTAATGATTTCATCAAGATGACTCGATGAACCATCGCAACTGAGTTTATAATAAGGTTAAGGAAATATACCCTTGTTACTAATGCCAAACCATCAAATTTATAAAAACGCTCTATATAAGATGCGGACAAAAACAAAACTGCATAGCAAACTCCTGAGACGATAATATTAAAATAAAAAACTGAAGTATAGTCTTGAATTGTACAATCCTGTTTCTGTATCAGTACTGTTGCAAAACCACTATCAACAAAAGCTTGTGACACAGCCAAGAAAACCGCCAACATTGCGACTACGCCATAATCTTCCGGGCACAACAGCCTTGCTAGAATGATCTGAATAGAGAAATTGACAACATATGTAGCACATTTTTCTATGGCACTCCATAAGACGGCACTCTTTTCAGTTGACATTACCATTGCGGGAGAGCTGATAAAAGTTTATGATAATAATATTTTAGGTTATGAGGTGTGGGTGAATAAGTACGCGAATTCCCATCTATTAGTATACCTCTTTTTTTTATAGATGCAGATAATATATCCTTATCAAACAATCTTATATACTCCTCTAAACATTTACCGCCCCAAATATAACCACCTATAGGATAACTAAATACTGATTTATCCACACTATATACATACATACGGCTAAACATACTGCGCCATGTAGCCCTCGTTTCGAACAGCCATGCACTCTCATGATCTCGTAAAAGACTTAATAAAAATTCCTTTTTCCAAAGACCAACTTGTGTTGTTATCCGAAATGGCATTTTTCTAAAACACAGATAGAGTTCCGGAATATCAGTTGCTCGTTTAAGAGCCTTATATCGATCTGGGTCAAGGACTTTCTTATCATTAAATAGACACATATAACCATTTCTTTGACTTGAGCACATATATGCATACATCATCTCAAAACGATTATTATCAACACGCTCCATCAAAAGAAAATCATCCAAAAAGAACAAGATATAATCCGACTCCACATATTTTAATAGTTCAGCCAAGCGTTTGGACCAAACATTATATATCGGTCCGCCCGATAAAGGCGTAAGTATATTATAGTTTGGGAAAGTAAATGTCTTACTTTCTGTTGATAGATATATTGGATAGTTTCTTGATTCTGGCCAACAAGTGCATAGCTGACACATAAATGGATACCATGTGTCCTCATAACTATCGCAGGAAGATATGACTATAGACAATTTAGTATTCGACATAAGGAGCATTATTAATTAACCGACCAATGATAACATAATCACCAATAGTTATAGGAGCTCTAGTATCTAATTTATCTGTTTCTATTGAAACATGATTACCTATTTTTACGTTCTTGTTACATTTCTTGGCTAGCTTTCTCGTGATGATTACATCATGACCAATACTAGCACCACGACGCCTCGCGATGCTGACATAGTATTCGTATTTGATATGAGACAAATATCTGGATATTAGCCCCCCCCAGTATCTAAAAAAAACGCGTTCTTGAACATAACGCTCATACCAAGTTCCTTTGTTTTGCATAAAAAGACACCTTTACAGTTTCCAAATCAATATGTCTAAATGCCACGTCCACTTCACAGCAAGCTATCGCCAGCCTCTGGGTTTTCCAGTGGTTTACTCGTTATTGTTAGATTTTGATTTTAGAGTTTTCTTGCCTATAAAGTCGCTTTCACTACCCAACATAAGCCCTTAAAAACTCAAGCAATGGTTGAATCGTAGGCCGGGTGAGATCCCAATAATTATTGTCATCAAACAACCACTGCCCGGCACCGATCTTTCGCCTCAAGGCATTGTTCAGACGTTGTGAGCTTATGAATGTGTGAAGTTTTGCTTTTAGATTGGGAATCGTATATCTTGGATTGCCAAACTCATCACGTATGCCAGCGACACACGTTTCATAATCAGAGAAACAATCCCACCATTTTTCATGAATATCTTTTCGTGCCAAAGACTCCAACAAAACTTCAAAATCACCATCATCGTGATTATTCGGGTACAAGAAAAACGGAAATTCCACTCCATTTTTCTTCATTTCTCTTTCTACGTCTGCTTTTCTCGCGGTGTATCCCCAAGTTTTCTCAACCGTATCTGAATCTATTATCACCATGACATTGTCGCCATCGTCCATTGCTGCATGAATCCTATTTAGAATCGTTTGACTAAATAGATTAGCCACTCCATCCATACAAACAATCTCAAAAGACTTGTCGGGGAATGTAGTCTTCAGAATCGCTGTCAGAAAACAATACTCTGAAGTTTCAGGTTTCTTTGCTTCGATAAAGATTCTGTTCATGCTATCTGATTTCGATTTCTTGATTTAAAGCATAATCAACGCTATCCATTGCGTAATAATACGATTTCAGTTCAGCATCTGGAGTACGCTGAAGTTTGAAGCATGCTACTGAGGGATCCTTTTCTCCTATGACCGCATTCCTCAATCCTTTAATTGAATCAATATCATGAGTGGTGGCATATATTTGCACATTATTCTTCTTGGCAGCCCAAATGATCGCACGCCAAAAATCGCACATGACAGAATAATGAAAACCATTTCCAATTTCATCAATCAAAACGACTCCATCGCGGCATTCATAAATCGTTGTCAAGACAGACAGCATCTTACGTACGCCATCACCTAGCATATTAATCGGTATGCGCTTATTTAATCCAATATCAACCAGAACCTCGTTTTGCGATAAAACTATATCATTAATTTTCGGCTCTATAAGGCGCAATGCATCCAATATAAACTGTTCATCCTTGTTCTTTATTACATCAGCAAGTCCCTCAATAGACGTGTAGAAATCATATTTTGGTGTGAGATACCGACATGCAAGATTTTCCTTGTAAGAAGAATCTATCTTCACCTTTTGTTCGTATTCAACACTTGCCCCTGTATTATGAGACAATACAATTGACGATTCTAATTGAATGCCATTAATTGAGCCATTCAAGAGAAAGCCATATTTACTATTTGGATCAGTTGTGGATATATTGTTTTCCTCGCCAAGCAAATCTATCTTATTAGACGCCGATTCCCAAAGCGAGATATTCAATTCTCTTCTCTCTGTATTTGATGCCTTGATACATATTGGATGTGTCGTATCCAACGAATAAAAATCTAAAGCCAAGTCTGATGGCTCAAATCGCTGATAATTACGCAAAAGGTTAATGTTTATCGGCAATTTTGGATTTGACATACCTGATATAAGAAATATAGCATCCAGCAATGAAGACTTTCCACAATTATTCTTTCCAAAGAAAAGATTAACCTGTCTCAAGTCTTCAATTTTAGAATGCCGAATGCCTCTAAATCTGTCTATTTCAATACATTTGAACATAAAAGTATATCATTCACGCTAAATAAGACACTATAACGAGAGCGAAATTACGAATAAAATCCGACAACACAATCTTTAGCGTAAAAAATATCTTTCTCAAAGATATTTCCAAACCGTCGTAGGAAAAAGTCACTTACCCAATCTTCTCATACTCAAACCCGGCGGAGAGGACTTCGTCGCGGTCGAAGATGTTGCGGCCGTCAAGAAGCAG